>CAMMLF010000010.1 GCA_946497585.1 uncultured Clostridium sp. | reverse complement strand
GCATCTATAAATCCTATATGTTCTCCTCTAGACTTCTCTATTCCAACATTTCTCGCTGCACTAACTCCAGAATTATTTTGATGATAAACAGATATCCTTTTATCATTTTTTGCAAAACGATCTGCTATATTCTTAGAATTATCACTTGAGCCATCATTAACTAAAATAAGTTCGATATTTTGATAATCCTGCTCAATAATTGATTTTATACAGTCCTTTAAATACATTTCCCCATTATAAAATGGCACTATTAGCGAAATTAATGGTGTTTTTTGATTATTTTCCATTTTTGTTTCCTCATATAATTTTTATATTTTTAACTTCTACCTGTGATTTTTGAGTAAATCCTCCATACATATTTAAAACATTGAAAACCCATCATAGTAGAAATAATACCAATTTTATCCCTTTTAGGTGCCTTCTTGTCTTTTAAGATTTCTTTTCTATGCACTTTTATATAACCCATTAGTTCATTTTCTATTTTTTTATTCCTTATGTTGGATTTGGACAATTGAGTTAATGTGCTTAAGTATGCATACATTAATCTCCTATCACAAGCCTTGCTCAAGTTTGGATACTTATTTCTTATATAGTCAGTCATTTCTTTAGTTGAGACAATTAAATCCAACTTTCTTTCTGAAAATTCTTCATTTGAAATTGAGTTTCTTCTAATAATATAATTATAAACCGGCTTTGAATAAACTGCAATTATTTCACTTTTATCAATTAATTTATATGTAGTAGCAGAGTCTTCAAAAAGCCTACCTTTTGGAAATCTTACTTCATCAAAAAGTTGTTTTTTGTAAAGCTTTCCCCATGCTGATAAGTCAATTCCATCATCATATAACATTTTTTCCAATATATTTTCTGCATTTTCTTTAAACTCTAATCCTGTTGATTTATCTATGTGATTTTTTTCATAAATTACCATATGAGAAGCAATTGACATATCTGCATTGTATGATACTAAAGTATCATACAATAGTGAAATATAATTCTTTTCTACATAATCATCCGAATCTATAAAACTTATATAGTTACCACTCGCGTTATTTATTCCAACATTTCTTGCATCGGATAACCCTCCATTTTTTTTATGGATAACCTTAATCCTACCATCTTCTTTTTTTAGCTTTTCACAAATTTCCGTGCACTTATCAGTTGAGCCATCATTTACCAATATTATTTCAATATTTTTATATGTTTGATTCTTAACACTTTCAACACATTTTTGTAAATATTTTTCTACATTATATACTGGAATAACTATACTAATTAAATCTTTTTCACTTTCATTCATTCTGTTTATCCTCTTTCTTTTCTCTAGCCGTTTTTAACATAGTCCATGCAAATATAAAAGAAATTATATATGATGGAACGACAGTTTGAACTCTTGTAAAGCTTAAGAATATACCATAAATCATCAATGCGTAAAACGTAAAAGATCTTAAATTTACATTTTTTTCTATTTTTGTATGAATATCCATAACTAAATATCCAAATATAAAAGATGCTATACATACAAAAGGATAACCACCATCAATAAAAAAGTAATATATAGGCGTTACAAATGCATTTGCAATTCCATAACCTACATTTTTAAATGTTTCTGCATTAAGTATATGTTGGTATGCATCATTATAGAGTTGTGGTACTAACCAATCTAGTCCCAGAAATTGTAATGCTCTGAAAAAGTAACTATGAATTCCAAATGTTGTAAGGAAACCATAAGTGTGAGTAGATTCTTTTAACTCAGGTGACCATTCACTAAGCAATGTAGGTGACAATGCAAAATATGTATAAATTTCTTTAGCAAAAGTTCCTATTCCATTTCTTATTACTGTATATCCTAATACAAATATTATTCCAATTATTATAAAAATCAACATTATTTTAATATATTTTTTTATTGCTTTCTTTGTTGTATTCTTGTCTCTACAAAATATAAAGAAAGCCAACAAAAAGCATCCTATATAATAAATAAAACCTATCCTTCCTCCACCACCAGATATGCTTGATAATATTAAAATAATTAATGAATTAGCTAATAATGCATATTTTTCTTTTTTATTATTTGAGTAAAAAAACATATATGCAGTAATAGGTGGTACTATATCAGAAAAAGGAACTAAAATAATACTTCTAAAAGCTTCTTCAATAAAACTTCTTCTTGATAAAATTGGATTTTCTGTTCCAAATGGTTGTAATCCCCAATTTCTTATTTGCCACATTGGTGTTCCATTTGAATATTCTCTAAAAATAATTATACAATCAATTAAACTAAATAATATTTTAAAGAAACTCAATGTAAAAAATATTATATATCTAGGTTTAACATATAAAATTTTTTTATCCTTTTTATATTTTGTAAAAACATTAGGAATTTTTATTTTTAACAAACTACCAATCACACTACCACAGAAAAAAAATACAAGCATTAAAATTATTAGCAAATATGCTTCATCTGATGGTTTATCAATATTATATAAATTCAAAGATGACAATAATAATACAAAAGTCCACACTGCAAAAAAAACTGTACTAGGTATGATTGACTTAGTCTTTCTTATTATTATACTCAGTATTAAAAATACAAACGATAATGCACTAGCAACAATACTCATTTTAACTCCTACTTTTAAAAACTTTTTTCATACTTTTTTCCAAAGAACTTTGCTTTTAAAAAGCTCTTCCCTTTTTTCCACCAGTTTATGTTTTGCATATCCATAACTGGTATTTCCTTATATTGTAATTTATTTGTTTCTATATATACATCTAAAAGCAATTCAGATATTCTTCCATAAAATCTAGCATGGAATTGATCATAACTTGTTTGTCTCAATCTTTTTTCAAGTTCGAATAGAATGTTATATAACCATTTACAATATCCGTCTAGTATATTTTTTTTCATAATAAACATATTAAACATATGTGCTGATGTTCTGTTATGTAATTTATCAAACTCTCCCAAATATTCTGGATATTTTTCTTCTATAATTTTTCTTGTTTCATCAAGTGGTTCAACATACATTGTATGTTTATAATGACTATATAAATTTTCTATATAATATTTTCTCTTTTTCGGCAAGATAATGTCGGCTTCATCAAGAAGCTTATCTGCCTCATTCAAAGTTAATACATTTTCAAACTTTTCTTTTTCTGTTTTATAATGTTTTTTCTTTAAGAAAAAGTATCTCCTATAATGTACTAATCCAATATAATCTGCTTTTAAATTTTTCCAAGCCCAGTATAATCCTGTTAATTCGCAAAATGAAGGATTTTTTGTTGATATATTTTCTCCTTCATTATCTTTAATATAGCCTAAGTCTTCTTTCTCCTCTGCTCCTACCTGAACTGGTAAATACATCTCATCTGTTGGCATCTGATATTTTTTATGTGTTGCCACAATTACTTTTATATCTTTCATTGTAAATTACTCCACCTTTGTATTTTTTATTGTACACCTGTTTCTTCAATTATTTTATTACTTATTTCAACAATTTTCTCTGGTACTACATAATCAGCTTGTCCATATACTTCTTCGTGTAACTTTTTTACATTACTTTCTAAAGTAGTTGCTAGTCCATAAAAATCCCCTCTCAGCCAAACACCTTCTGTTGTATATGGCCATCCAAATGAATTTTTTACTTTTAAAGACAACGCCATTGGAATCAGCTCTTTTATTTTATCTACTGTAATATTAGTTCTAATTTTAGGTAAAAAAGTATCTAGTAAATTGTTAATAGATATTAAGTCTATTTGTTTTATTTTATCTGCTGCTTTTTCTAGTACTTCCCTCATTCTCTCTGTTCTTTTGTAGTCCCATCCAGATGTATATCTTATCCTGCAATAAGCTACAGCTTGAATTCCATCAAGATGTTGAACTCCTGTATGTGTTATATTAGTTGATGTTCTTCCTACCACATTGGAAACGTCTTTTATATAGTTATTTATGTAATTAATTTCTTCACTATCTACATCTATTTCAATTCCACCTACACTATCTACTAAGTCTGCTATTGCTGTGAAATCTGCCATTACATATTCTGTTATATTTAAATCTAGATTTTCATTTATCGTTTTTAATGTGTTTTCTACTCCATTATAATAAGCATGATTTATTTTGTCTAAAATAACTTCTCCATCAAGTTCCATTTGTACATAAGTGTCCCTATATATAGAGTAAAGTTGAACTTCATTAGTTTCTTTATTTATGCTTGCTATCATTATGCAATCTGTTCTATAGTCTGGGTCATATGTATCATATCTTGAGTCTAAACCAAGTATAGCTATGTTCCTATATTTACTCATTTGCGGATCTTGATTTGCCTCATCTATTCCTAACTCATTTAAATCATTTGTAATTTGCTCAATTTGCAATTTTCCAAGTTTTGAATTTAAATAAGCATATGCAATTGTAATAATAGTAACAATAATAATTAATATTGTTGCTATTACTATTGCAAAATTTTTTAATCCTTTATGCTTTTTATTACTTTCTTTTTTGCTTTCAAATCTTCTTTTTTCTATATCACTACTAAATTTATTCATTTTCTATTTTATATTAGCTATATAGCTCCATCCTTATCAATTACTTTAGTAAAAGTTTTTACTAATATTTTTGCATCTCTTAACAAACTGCTCTTATTTGCATACTCAAAATCCATTTTTAATCTATCTTCAAAAGTTATTTTGCTTCTTCCTTTTATTTGCCAAGGTCCTGTTATTCCTGGTTTTACTTTAGTTATACCTATGTAATATTCTCCCATTTCTTTTTGTTCACGTGGCAAATATGGTCTTGGCCCTACCAAACTCATATCTCCTTTAAGAACATTGATGAATTGTGGAAATTCATCAAGACTAGTAGCTCTAAGTACTTTTCCTACTTTTGTTATTCTTGGATCACATTTTAATTTTTTGTATTTTTTATATTCTTTTCTTGCTTCTTCATTTTCTTGTAAATATTCCTTAAGTCTTTCATCTGCATTCATGCACATTGACCTAAATTTGTACATTTTGAATTGTTTGCCATTTTTGCCAATTCTTAATTGTGTATAAAATAAAGGTCCATCATTTTCTTTTTTTATTATTCTAATTATTTCTACAACTAATGTTATAGGTATTAAAAGTATCACACCTACAATTCCTGCAATTATATCTACAAATCTTTTCGTAAATCTGTAAGCAATATTTTGTTTTTTTACTTCACCCAAAATGGGTTTTAATTCTTCGTCTTCTTCTTTAAGCAATATTGCTCCATTTTCCACCATTACTATTATCCCCCTTCTAATAGCGTTTTGATGTTATTTAGTATTATTTAAGATTTTTTATATCTGTAACCGATCCAGTCTATGAAGTTATGCCACAAAATTACTATTGTATTCCTGTTCTATTTATAATTTGGTCACTTATGTTTTGTACTGTTTCTGAGCAAGCATAGTCTGCTTGTCCGAATAGCTCTTCATGTAGTTTTGATACATTTTCTTCTAGATTTACAGGTACGCCATAGTATACTCCACCAATTGTTGACCCCTGTGTTTCTTCTGGCCAACCATTACTTTCAGATATATTTAAGTTTATTAGTGCAGGTGCTAGTCCTATAATATCTGTACTACTTATATTTGTAGATATTTTTGGAAGCATTATGTTTACGAAATTAATAAGTTCACTTACACTCAATGTTTTTGCTTTGTTAAGCATTGCTTCTAGAACATCTCTCATTCTTTCTGTTCTCTTGTAATCTCCTCCAGATGTATAACGTATTCTTGAATATGCCAAAGCTTGTATTCCGTCTAAATTATATGTACCAGCTGTTGTTATATGGCTTGAATTATGTCCTGTTACTCTATTGTTTTCATCTATATAATTATTTATATATCTTACTTCATCACTTGTTATTGTCATTCTAATTCCGCCAAGTGCATCTACAGCATCAACTACTGCATCAAAGTTAACTGTAACATATTCTTCTATGTTTAAGTCCAAATTTGCATTTAATGTACTAACTGCAAGTTCTGCTCCGCCATATGAGTATGCATGAGTAACTTTGTCTAAATTTCTACCTGTAAGAAGTAAATATGTGTCTCTATAAACTGAAACTAATTTTCCTTCATTCGTTTTTTTGTTTATTGACGCAATTATTATACAGTCGCTTCTATTTCCTCTGCCATAGTCGTCTTCTCTTGAGTCAATACCAAATAAGGCTATATTTCTATAGTCACTAAGCTCATCAGCAACCGCATCATCTATGCTTATTGCATTTAGGTCAATTTCTTCTTGATCCATTTTTCCAAGCAAACTATATACATATGTAAATCCTGCCGCCGCAATTGCTGCTATTATAACTACTAGCACTATTACTATTATTAATATTACTTTTAATACTTTTCTCTTTTTAGATTTTGGTTTCTTTTCTTTTGTATTCTTACTATTATTATAATTTGGTTGATTTCCTCTAGAATTTGTTTCTCTCATTCTTCTTCCACTGCTACTCATTTTTTATTTATACCTCCTGAGTTATAGGTTTTTAATCAATTTTTGACTTTGTTTTTTTATCTATATATATTATTTTCCATTAATATTATGTAAAAGATTTTCGCCTGTTTTCGTTACTAATTCTATCATTATAAATTTGATTTGTAAATATAAAAATCGATTTTTATCTAAATATGTCGATTAAATATTTTTCAATTGGGGACGGTCCTTAATTGAAAAAAGAGCCTCGGTTTTATCCAAAGCCCTTTTAAGTTGCAACTTTTTTATTTATTTTCTTTTTATTTTATACATTATATTTTCTTGATTTAATGAATGCAAATGCACCTACTGCTATAGTAATAACAGCTATACCTCCAACGATATATACATCTGTTTCACCTGTTTGTGGTAAATCTTTTTCTGCATCATTGATTTGGTTTACGCTTACAATGTTTTCTTTTTCTTGAGCATTGTTTACTGGTCTAGCATTTGTGTTAGTATTTGCAATGTTTGTATTTGCATTGTTTGTTGGTTTATTACCAGGGTTAATTTGAATTTGAGAACCTGATGCATTAGATCTTACCATTGTAAAAAATAAAACTACAAAAATCATAACTATTGAAATTGCAACATATTTCATTGAATTTTTCATAGTATTCTTCCTTTCTTCTTTAGACTATTATTATTATTTGCTTTTTTGAATGCAAATATAGCAAGAAAATTATTACATTTTCAATACTATATCTATTATAAAACTTTTTATTTATACTCGTCAACATTTTTTTGAAAATTTTGTCGAATTTTTTGTAATTAAATTTTTTGCTTATATTTCAAAGTTTGCATTTTCTACAAATATTCTATTGGCACTATGTAATTCTTCTCATCTAAAGCATGTATATCTTTGCTTAGAGAAATTACAATACCATTTGGTGAATTCATTTCAAATTTATTTACTACATCAAAATTTTTGATTGCATCTTTTCCCGGATTAGCACTTTTTTTAATTTCAACAGGGTAAATGTTATTTTGGTCTATTATTAATAAGTCAATCTCCTTTTGATTATTATCTCTGTAATAATATAAGTGCAATCTAGTATCTCTACCATTATTGTTATAAGATTTTATTATTTCTGACACAACATATGTTTCAAAAATAGCACCAGCGTATGCACTTCTTTCCAATGTTCTTGCGTCTAAATATCCAGCTAAATAACAAGCTAGTCCTGTATCCATAAAATATATTTTTGGTCTTTTTACAGCTCGACTCGTCGTATTATTTGAATATGGCTGAAGAAGATATACTAAAAATGTATTTTTTAATATAGATAACCATTCATCTACTGTTTTTGCATCTATTCCTACGTCATTTGCTATTTCACTTGCATTGTACTCCTGAGCCGTTCTAGCAGCAACTGCTGATATAAATTTTAAAAATTTTATTTCATCTTTTACATTTATTAATTTTCTAATATCTCTTTCTATATATGTTTTAATATATGATGAATAAAAGTTTTCTAAATCGTTTTCTTGCCCATTATACAATGCCGGATAACTTCCTTTTAATATTCTATCAAAAACTTTTTCTAATATTTCATATGGCAATTTTTCTTTTTGCTTTATTAAGTTTATGTCTGGAATAAAGCATTCTTCACTTTTTCCGTAAATTTCTCTAGTAGATAAAGTATTTAGCTCTAAAATTCCAATTCTACCCGCAAGTGATTCTGAAGCTTCTTTCATAGTTTGAAACACTTGTGAACCTGTTAAATAATACATAGTTCCTGTTCGCTTACCATCTCCAAACATTTCATTTTTTCTTGCTTCATCTACTTTTATTTTTATATATGATAATAAATTTGGAGCATATTGAAATTCATCAATTATTAGTGGAGCTTCATGGCTTCTCAAAAATGTTTCTGGGTCTTCTATTGCATTTGCTCTTTCAATCATATCATCCAATGTAACATAATTGATTTTGTTTTGACTGATTGTGTTTATATATTCTAGCAAAGTGCTTTTTCCTGTCTGTCTGGCTCCTGTAACTAAAATTACTGGAACTTTTCCAATCATTTTTTCAATTTCTTTTTCCAAATTTCTATTAATATATTTCATATAAGGCATCAATCCTTTCTTTTTTGCCTTAAATACATGCTTTACTTTGAAATTAATTTTTAGGCATTTATACAAACTAGGAATTGTATTCCGAATTTGTATAAATTATATCATAATTTAAGTTTAATTGCAATAATAATTTTTACACATTAAACTTAAATTCAACTATATCGCCATTTTGCATTACATAATCCTTGCCTTCTAGTCTAACAAGTCCTGCCTCTTTTGCTTTTTGATATGAGCCAAGTCTTACCAAATCGTCATAAGATACTATTTCTGCCTTTATAAAGCCTCTTTCAAAATCTGTATGTATTTTTCCTGCTGCCTGAGGAGCTTTTGTACCTTTTTTAATTGTCCAAGCTCTTACTTCTTTTTTGCCTGCTGTTAAGAATGACATTAAGCCTAATAAATCATAACTCGCTTTTATTACTTTATCTAAGCCAGATTCATCAAGTCCCATGGCCTCTAGCATTTCTTGCTTTTCATCGCCTTCTAAGCTTGATAGTTCTTCTTCTATTTTTACACATAATTGAACTACTTCTGAATTTTCTGCTTTTGCATATTCTTTTACTTTTTCTACATATTCATTTTCTTTTCCAATATCTGATTCTGATACATTTGCTACATATAGTATTGGCTTCATTGTTAATAAAAATGCATCTTTTATGATTTCTTTTTCATCATCATTTAATTTAAGTGTTCTTGCTGAGCTTCCTGCTTCTAGGTGGTCTCTTATTTTTTTGAATAAATCTTCTTCTGCATAATATTTTTTATCACCTTTTGCAAGTTTTGCTGCTCTTTCTATTCTTTTATTTACTGTTTCAAGGTCTGCTAATACCAATTCTAAATTTATTGTTTCTATATCTCTTATTGGGTCTACACTTCCATCTACGTGTACTATATTTGAGTCATCAAAGCATCTTACTACTTCCACTATTGAATCTGTTTCTCTTATATGTGATAAGAATTTATTTCCTAATCCTTCACCTTTACTTGCTCCTTTTACTAAACCAGCTATATCTACAAATTCAATTATTGCGTGTGTAATTTTTTCTGTTTCATACATTTTGCCAAGTACATCTAGTCTTTCATCTGGTACTGGCACAACTCCCACATTTGGCTCAATTGTGCAGAATGGGTAGTTTGCACATTCTGCACCTGCATTTGTTATACTATTGAATAATGTGCTTTTTCCTACGTTTGGTAAACCTACTATTCCTATTTTCATTTATTTTGTCCTTTCCTTATTTAATAATTCATATAATAGAATGCTAATATTATACACCTTAATATGTTGAAAATCAATAAAATGCTATTTATATTATTATAAATAGCATTCAGACTGTTGACAAAGTATATAAAAATATTTTTTTCTTAAATTTTCATTTATATTTCAAATCAAATTTTCCGGATTTAGTGGTTTTAAATCTTCTAGCACAAACTTTCCATCTTTTCTTACTAAAACATTATCAAAATAGATTTCACCACCGCCATATTCCGGTGTTTGAATATTTACAATATCCCAATGTATACTTGAACGATTTCCATTATCACTCTCTTCTAAACTATCACCTGGTGTAAAATGGAAACTTCCTTTTATCTTTTCATCAAATAAAGTATCTCCAATTGGTCTTTCTATATATGGATTTAATCCTATGGCGAACTCTCCAATATATCTACTGCCTTCATCTGTGTCTAATATTTCATTTAATTCTTTAGTTTTATTTGCAGTTGCTTTAATAATTTTTCCATTTTCAAACTCAAATCTAATATTATTAAACAATACTCCATTGTATGATGTATCTGTATTATATGTTATATATCCGTTAACACTGGTTTTTACAGGTGCTGTTGCTACTTCTCCATCTGGAATATTGAATGTTCCCATATATTTTTCAGCTGGTATTCCTTCTATGCTAAATTTTAAATCTGTTCCCTCTCCTAATATATGAACACTTTTAGTTTCGTTCATTAAATTAACCAAATTATCCATTGCTTTTGACATTTTGTCATAATCTAATGTGCAAACTTTAAAATAAAAATCTTCAAATTCTTCAGTATTCATATTGCTCATTTGTGCCATAGAACTATTGGGATATCTTAATATACACCATTTTGTATTCTTTACTCTCTCTTCAAAATGTACAGGCAAAGTATAAAATTTATTATATATCTCCATTTTCTCTTTTGGAATTCCATTTAGCTCTGAAGCATTTTTACTTGCTCTTATGCCGATATAGCAATCCATGTCTTGCATCTTTTGTAAATCGTGCTTTGCATAAATTTTTATTTGCTCTTCTGACGCATTTAGCAACATTTCTCTCATAACTTCATAATCAATTATATTAAAAAATGGAAGAGCTCCCATATTTTCAGCTTGTTTTATCAATTCTTTTCCTAAAGGTAAGGCATCCATTCCAAGTATTTCAATTAAAACTTTTTCTCCATTCTTTATTCCTATGGAATGGTTTAATAAATTGTTAGCTAATTTTTCAATTCTTAAATCTTTCATATTATTTTGCTCCCTTTATTATTGGTTGAAAAATAATTACAATTTTGGCGTCGTTATTCTTCAACCTCTATTCATCCTTGCTAGCCTTAGCGTATTTTTTCAAAGTATTATACACCATCGCATTTACTGTTCCCGGAACATCTTTTTTACCTGCTGGAACTCCTGTTAATATTTCTATTCCTTCATCAATGGTAGACACAGCGTAAATATGGAATTTTCCGTTTTTTACTGCATTTACAACTTCGTCATCTAGATTTAAGTTTTGAATATTTTGTTTTGGTATTATTACGCCTTGATTTCCTGTTAAGCCTTTTAATTTGCAAATTTCAAAATATCCTTCTATTTTTTCATTAACTCCACCAATTGCTTGAATTTCGCCTTTTTGGTTTACTGAACCCGTTGTTGCAATTCCTTGATTTATAGGAATTCCTGCTAGGTTTGAAAGTAATGCATATAGCTCTGTGCTTGATGCACTATCTCCATCAACACCATTGTATAATTGTTCAAAACATATGCTTGCAGTAAGTGATAATGGCATATCTTTTGCAAATTTTTCGCCTAGGTATCCATTTAGTATAAGTATACCTTTTGAATGTGATGAACCAGAAAGTTCTACTTCTCTTTCAATATCTATTATTCCTTTTTTACCTGTATATGTGTTTACTGTAATTCTTACAGGTTTTCCAAATGAATAATCTCCTATTGACATTACTGTTAGACCATTTATTTGTCCAACTTTTTCGCCTTCTGTGTCTATCAAAAGTGTTCCTTCTTGTATCATTTCTGTGTATTTTTCATCATATTTCTTTTGTCTATTTTTTCTTTCTTCTAATGCTTTATCTATATAATCTGCTGTAACAACTTTGGCTTTATCTAATCTTGCCCATGTTGCCGCTTCTGCAATAACTTGTGCTAATTCTCCAAATCTTGTTGATATTCTATTTTGATTTGTTGATACTCTTGTTGAATATTCAGCAAGTCTTGCAACTGCGAATTTGTCCAAATGTGGAAGTTCATCATCTTCACAATATCCATGTACAAATCTTGCTAAATCTTGTAGATTTTTTTCATTTAATGGAGCATCATCTTCAAATTCCACTTTTATTTTAAATAATTTTCTAAAGTCATTATCTACTGATAGTAATGTTTGATAAACATTTTCATTTCCTATTATTATAACTTTTAAATCAAGTGGAATTGGCTCTGGTTTTAAAGACACCATTACCATTGAAGATTTTTGGTCCATTGAGTTATCTATTCCAAGTTCTTTATTTCTAAGAACTTTTTTAAGATTATCGTAAACTGCTGGATTTGTAAGTAAATCGTTTGCTTGGAATATGATATATCCTCCATTTGCCTCATGTAAAAGTCCTGGTCTTATCATTGTATAATCTGTTTTTAATACACCATAATAATTTTCATACTCTAGTCTTCCAAAAATATTGCTAAATGAATAGTTGCTATCCATTATTACAGGCGCACCTTCTGTATGGCTATTGTCAATAAATAAATTTACTCTATAATTGTCCCAAGGCTTTGTTTCTATAACTCTTGGGCCTGCTTGTTCTTGAAGCTTTTTATCTTCGCCAATAAATTTTGAAATGTTTTTAAGTATATCTTTTTTTACACCCTCTAAAAATTTATTTATTTTTTTATTTCTTTTAAATTTAGATTTTACATATGTTATATGTCCTTCAACAGATAATGAGGCTATGCTTGATTGCCATTCATTTACCTTTTTTTCTGACTCTTGTTCTATTTCTTTTATTTTGCCTATAACTTGGATTATTTGCTCTTGAACTATGGTCGACTTGCTTTCATATTCTTGCTTTAATTTATCATCTAATTTATCAAAATCTTCTTCTTTTATAACTTTGCCATCTAACATTGGCATCATATATATACCAGTATCAGATGCCTTAACTTGAAATCCATATTTTGCAGATTGCGTATTTAAGTCTTCTAATAATTTATTTCTTTTATCTTGATATTTTTGAACAATTACATTTTTTTGCTTTTCAAAATCATTATTATTGAATGTGCTTTTTATTTCTGTTCTAATATCTTTAATAAATTTATCCATGCTATCTTTAAATTCTTGACCTTGTCCTGCTGGAAAGCCTATTGCAACTGGCTCATTTGGATTTTCAAAATTGTACACATAGCACCAATCTTGTGGTACTTTTTTATTTTTACTTATCTTGTTCAAATAATTTTTGGTGTACATAGTTTTGCCTACACCTGTTGGTCCTTCTAAATAAAGATTATATCCATTTACGTCTACGTTTAAGCCAAATTTTAATGATGATATTCCTCTTTCTTGTCCTATACCATCATAATTTCTTTCTAACTCTTCTGTTGTAACAAAGTTAAATACATCTGGATTACATTTGTATTTTAATTTTTTCCATGATACTTCATTTGTATTTTTCATTTTCAAATCCTTCCTTATTGCTATTTTGCAGAATTATATTTTACTTTTTTGCAGAAATTTGTCAATAGATAATAGCAATATTTTAAAAATCTTTTGTTTTTAGTATGTGCAAATAATTTTTTTATATTATTTTTATTAAGTTCCAATATTATTCTCGACATTTCAGTGAGCGAAGGCGACGTAGGAGCGTAGCGTAACGTGCAAACTGGAGCGAAAGCGACCCGCGCGGTGAAATGAGAGAGAATATAATATTGGACTTAATTATTAAAATAATTTAAACAAAATACGTCATCAAAATAGCATTTCCACCATCTTTATAATATTTGTTTCTCTTTCCCACCACTTGAAATCCATATGTTTTATATAGCTTGATTGCTGGCAAATTGTTTTCATTGACTTCAAGATTGATTTTTTCCATTTCGTGATTATGAGCATATCTTAAAATATAGCTTAACATATTTGATGCAAAACCTTGATTTCGTTTGTCTACTTTTGTTACTATATTCATAATTTCCATTTCTTCAAATATTGTTCTAAATCCTGCAAAGCCATATATTTCTTCATTCTGCTTTATTACAATATATTTTGAATCATTGTAATCATCTTGTAGAACGTCATATTCCCATATATTTGGAAACATTGAATAATTTAATTTTATGTTCTCTAAGTCTGTATAGCTCATTTCTAAAATTGCTATGTCATCTGACTTACCTTCTTTTTGTCTCTGAGCTTGTGGCTTTCTTAAATACATTGGTGTTAGAGAATTTGAATTACCAAATATTCCATTTGCATACCTATTTAATCCTGCTAGAGCAACTCCAATAGCAAGTGGTCCTACATTTGTTAAATACTCGTGTTTGTTTACATCTTCACTATTTGCCTTTTCTATGGATACTCTTGATAAATATAGTTGCTCAATTCTTGCAAGGTCTGCATTTACTATATCTCCACAAAAATATATCGGTAATTTCAAATTATCTATGTATGTAATTGCTTCTGATATTTGCATTGCTTCTGGGTTTTTATATATAGAAAATTGACCTTTTTTCATTTTATAAATGGCAAAATATACATTATCATTTCTTGCATCTAATATTGAAACATATTCTCCATCACCTTTTTGCGCCACACCTAAATAAGCCATAGCTTCTAATGAGTTAACTCCAACTACTGGAATGTTTTTTGCGTCTGCAAATGCTTTAACTGTTGCTATTCCTATTCTTATTCCAGTAAAAGAGCCAGGGCCTACTGAACAGGCAATTAATCCTATATTGTCTAAGCTCAATTTTGTAGTTTTAAATAGCTCATCTATCATTGGCATTAAAGTTTCTGAATGTTCTTTTTCACTAAAATTATGCATTTCTTTTATTATTTTGTTATCTTCTAGTATGGCTACTGAGCATATGCTTGATGATGTGTCAATTGATAGTATTTTCATTGATGTTTTCCTTTCTTTTTATAGCTTGTTCTTTTTATTAGTTATTTTTATTATCTAAAAATATTATTTATACAAATATGATAATTATACTTTTTTCGAGTTTTTTCGCTATATAAGTTATATAATAGTAAAAGGAAAAAGTCAAGAAAAAAACTACCTTTTGGCAGGTAGATTTTTAATTTGTTGTAATATGTATATTTTCAATTTCTGTTTTTAGTTCCCTTTGAACTATATTTTGCACTTGAGCAACTTGCTCTGTTGTAAGCTCTTTAGCTTTTATTACCACATTTACACTTGGGTTATTTACAAAAACAATTGCGTTTTCAAATCCCTTGGTTTCAAATAAGTTTTCTACTACCATTATTGCATTTTTTGTATCATTTATGTTTTTAATTTCGTTTTCTGCAATATCTTTTTGCTCTGATGATATTTTTTCATTTTCTAATATTCCTGTATATGTTTCTAACATTTGAGAATACATTGTTTCTCTTTCCAATTTTGAGCGAGTAAAGTAATCGTCATTTGAGGTCTGAGTGCTTGTTTCTTGGGTTGTATCTACCTGATTTGCATTTTGTTGATTAGTTGTTGGAGCATTAGCATCTACATTATTTGCACTTTCTTCAGACGTTCCATTAAGTGCATTTTGTTCGTCTATTCCTTGTACATTGTTAAGTTCATTTTCATTGCTTTCTATTTGAGTTTGTTCATTGGAATCTGTTGCTTCTGAATTTGATTCAACTACTTCATTAGTTGTTGGAGCATTTCCATCTGCCACATTTGCACTAACTAGCTGAGCATCTCCCAATCCTGCTAATAGCATATTTTCATTTTCGTGATTATTTGTATAATTCAAATATCCTGCTGTCATTAGCATTAATGCCAAAGCTAAAATAACCACCTGATTTTTTTTCATTATCTTTTTTATTCCAATATTCTTAGTTTTGTCTCCTAAATACTTAATCATAACCTTCCTCCTAAAAAGTTGTATCCAGTTTGAAAAGAATTAAATTTTGGCTCACTCACTCATTTTAAACACTTGTATTTTATGCGTAGCAAGTCCCGTTGCCGCTTCTACCGCTTGAACTATAGCCGATTTTACTTCTGCATTGTCTGCACCTTCAGCAGTTATTATTGCACCCTCAATTTGAGGACTAATTACACTTTGCGTTACAGGTTCCCTATTACCACTACTATCTTCTTTATAAATCACTTCTTTTTCACTATCACTTTCAGCTACCGTTCTACTTCCTCCTGATGAATCAGTTTCTATAGTATTACTTTCCCTTAGATTTTCATTATATAAAGGTATAGACGTGCTAGTTTGTGAATATGTAAGTAAAACTTTTACTTTACCAACTCCTTCTATATTTGATAAAATATTGGCAAGCTTTTCTTCATTTTCATCATAGAATGAGTCAGTTGATACTTGAACTACACTGTTGGAGTTTTCTGCCTCTGGAACCTCGTTGCTACTCTTGCTTGTTTCATCTCCATTCCAAATGTAATTTATTGCTACAATGGTTATAGCCAGTATTACTATGAATACTAAAATATTTTCTATTTTCTTTTTATTATTTCCATCATTTTTTGAAAATATCTTCTTTAGTTTTTCTGAAAACATTTTTTACCTCCTAATTTATTTATATAAAGGCGACAATATATGTTTTGGAGCATTTTAGCGAACGCAGACGACTTTGGAGCGGAGTGGCAGTGAGCGAGAGTTTTCGTGAATAGCGAAACCTCGAAGCAAATGCGGAAAAATATATATTGGAGCCTTATTAATTGATAGTAATGTTTTTCTCTTTCACATTATATGTTTCGCTCAAATATTCTTTTAAATCTTTTTCTTCACTTGTTGGTATTCCTTTAACAACTTGTTCTTTTATACTATTTTCTTTTTCTCCTATTTGTACCTCATTTATAACTACACTATTTACTTTTGCTATATTACTTTGAGAGCTTATGTTATTACTATCGTTGTCTGATTGATTATTTTTTGAACCTTCACTCTCATTGTCATTTGTGCTCTCTTCTTTATTATCGCTATTTTCCTCTTCTTTTAATTCATATATTCCCGTTATTGTGATTTTTTCAACCTCGTAATTTTCGTTTGTTTGTAATTCTACATTTTCGCATCCATACCCTTTATTACTTAGTTTTGAAATTATGTCTTGTTTTAAATTTGCTGTATATAAATTTGTTATTTCATCTTGGTTGGTTTCGTCTAGGCTGGTGGTGGTATTGTCTAAAGTTAAATTAAATTCATCTAAGTTTAAATCTATATTTTTCCCAACAACCGGGCTTATAATTGCAAATAATACATATACTCCAATTATTATTTTGATGTATTTTTTATTTTTGCCATCTGGAAGGAGCATTTGTAAAATTGTACCTATAATTACTGCAAATATTATTTGCTGAGCCCATGAGCTAATAAATGATACCATTTGTTTTACTCCTCTTCTAAATTTTATGGGTTATCCAATTTCTTGATAGGCTATACCTTCAAAATGCCATATTTTGCTTTATAATATGGTATTTATCCATACATTAGACCGCTATTTGATATTTTCATAACTATTGCTATTCCTATTATCAGCATTGCTGTTAATGCAAACATTACTGCTAAAAAAATTTTAAATGTGCCTCCCATTTGTTCAAGTATTCCCACTACTTTTTCATCTGCTATTGGTTCACAAAGTGCAGCTCCTAAATAGTATGTAATTGTTAATACCGCAAGTTGTAGAATTGGCCTTATGCAAATTGCAACTATTACGACTATCCCCACAACTCCTACCGCATTTTTTATAATATTGCTACATCCCATTATTGTATTTACTGCATCTCCTAGTATGCTTCCTATAACTGGCACTACTGATGAAATTGCTGTTTTTGCTGCTTTTGCTGTTACCCCATCTATACTTGATGTTAATCCTCCCTCAAGTGAAGTTACACTTACAAATAATGTTAAAACTGTGCCTAGTACCCATACCATACTTGATTTTAAAAACTTTGAAAGTTTTCCTACTTGTGCTTGTTCTGAAATTTTTGAAATAATTCCTAACGCTGTTGATACCAGTGCTATTGGGATTAATATATTTGTTAAAAAATTACTTATAAATGTTATTAACAATAGTAATATTGGTTGTAACATTCCTGATGAAACTATGTTTCCTGTTGTTATCATTAGAGTAATCATCAGAGGTATGAGTGTATTTGCAAATCCCGTCAAATTTTGAACTGCTTGCTTCATTTCTGTTATAATACTTGAAAAGTTTGCCATTACTAAGGTTATTATTAATATATATTCTATGTAATAAGCAATTTTAGAGATGTTTTCATTCCCTAAGTTTTCACTAATTGCTTTTAATATGCTATGTATAATAACAACTACCATAACGCTTGCTATTGTTGTTAAAGCTGTTTTGACATTATCTCCAAGTAATGCAAAGACTATTTTCATTATTGCATTATTGTCTATATTTCCACTTAAACTCTGCGTAAAAAGTTCTGATATGTCTATGTCTCCAAATGTATCTTGCGTATATTTTTCCGAGTCTGATAAAAATGTTGAAATTCCTAGTGCATCTGTTTGAGAAGAAATTATTTCTTCTTGCGAGGTTGTACTTGATGCTAACTTTATTGGTTCATTTTGCTTTACAAAATTCACTTTAGATGTTAATGCATCTACATTGGAGGCTTTGGCTGTAGTTGGTATTAAATATGTAGCTATTGCAATTAATATTATTATGTAGAATTTTTTCATTTTTCACCTTCTTTTTTGATAGCTTAAGGAAGAATTTTAACAACTGTATCAATTAATGCATTTATTATTGGTATGGACATTGAAATTATTATTATTTTTCCTCCAATATCTACTTTACTTGCAATTGCACTTTCTCCTGAATCTTTACAAATGCTCACAGCAAATTCAGTAAGTATTGCTATTCCCGTTATTTTTATCAGTATCACTAAAAATTCGCTGTTTATGTTTGTTTTACTAGATATACTATTTATCATATCTATTATTCCTGAGAGTGTACCAGATGCCAATGTAAGTATGAGCACTCCCGCTATTATTGATGCATATATTGCAAACTCTGGTCTATACTGCTTTAATATTACAATTATTATTACTGCTATAAAAGCTACTCCTATAATTTTTATAATATCCATTTTATCCTCTCTTTCATTTGCCTTTTTTTGAATATGAGGACTTTTGCTATTTTATCCTAGAAGTATTTCTTTTCTTCATTTTTACAAATCAAACATTGTTCTTACCGTTGTAAATAATGAGCTTACTTCTTTTATAACCATTGTAAGTACTATTATCAATCCGGCTAAAGTTGTCATCATTGCTTGGTCTTCTCTTCCCGCTCTTACTAGCACTTGATATAAAACTGCAACTAGAATTCCTATAGCAGCTATTTTAAATAATAAATCTATGCTCATCTATTTACCTCCACCTTTAAAATTAATGCTAAATTAAAATTATTACCAAAGCTAGTCCTACAGTTGCTCCAAGTGTTTTATACAATTTTTCATTTTTATTTTTTTCATTCTCTGCATCTTTTATCTGAACTTCTAAAAACTTATTAGTCAATCTAATTTCGCTAACTTGTCCATCTATATCTGTTTTGCCAAGCATTTTAGCAAGTCCTTTTATTATGTCTTTATCTTCTTTAGTAAAATTATTATTGGACTCATCTACTGCCTTTTCCCAAGCTACCCCCGCTGATTCATTTTCCATTGATTTTGAAGAATTACGAAAAATCTCTCCTATATTATCCTGCACTTTATGGGATATTTCTTCAAAAACGTCTGGTATAGGCTCATATGTAAATTTTATTTTCTCTTCAAAGAAATTGAATGCTTTTCTCATCTCTTTTAAATCTTTTAGCCTATTAGAATATTTTTTGGACATAAGCAAACCCGCATAACTTGTCCCGGATTAAAATTAATCCTAAAAATATGTACTTAATTAATATCATTTGTATATTCCTCTTTTCATTTGTTAATAATTTATAATATATATTTTTTCATTGCATGGTGTAATCCAATAAAAAATATTAATATATTATAAAAATAATTTCATTTATAATATGTATATTCCATAGTTTTAATTTTAGACCAACTTTCCATCTACAGTTTTATACATATTTCTATCTAAATAATAAACTTTTCCCATTTTTCCTCTATTTTCTAAAAAAATTATTCTTTTAAGCAATTTTTCTTCATATAATTTATTTAAGGTTTCATTTTGTCTTAATTCAGAAATGTCTGCACCATGTGCTGTGAATATTCCTTTAACACCTGAACATATACCATAATTTATTGCTTCTAAATCTCCCTCTGTTCCTATTTCATCTGCGACTATTACTTGTGGTGCCATTGTCCTTACTGCTATTTTCATTCCAAGGCTTTTGGTAACGTTGTCCATTACATCTGTTCTTAAACCTATATCATTTTGTGGAATCCCTTTATACATTGATGCAATTTCTCCTCTTTCATCAATTAGTGATACTGTAAAACCCTTATTACTAATATTTCTAACTAAATCTCTAAGTACTGTTGTTTTTCCACAGCCGGGTCTTGATACAATTAATGTGTTGTTAATTTCTAGGTTAGATATGTCGTTATTATCTATGTTTGAATTTCTATAATTATTTTGACTAGATGTATTGCTTTTTCTTGTAACAACTTCTTTTAAAATCTCATCGCTTGCTCCTATTATTTCTCTTGCAATTCTAAAGTTCAAAGAAGATACGTAATTTACATTTGTAATTTTTCCATCCTTCATTGCAACATTACCAGTTATACCTACTCTATGTCCACCTTGAAGTGTTATATACCCATCACAAATTTGGCTTTGATATGAGTAAATTGAGTTATTGCATAAGGATTGTAATATGTTTAAAATTTCATTTTGAGTAACTACGTGGTCTAATATATCTTCTTTTCCTTCAGGATATTTTAGAATTACTGGTCTATCTACTCTTATTCTAATTTCTTCTATTGTATTTTCATTAATGTTGTAACAAATATCTCTAGATAAAACTCTGGTAACTGCACGTAAATCCGACATAACTTTCTCCTCTACTAAAATTTTACGATGGGGACAAAAATATATAAATTTTACGAAACTGGCTGTCCCCAACTGAAAATGCACAAAAAAATAAGTAGCCTATATTAAATATATGCTACTTATTTTTTATTTATTACTATTTATTTTTTAATATGTTCTTAACAATAATGTTTCATTTAACTTTTTAAAATATCTGTAAAATTAATTATTCTGCCCAATTATGGTATACATTCATTACATCATCTAGGTCTTCTAGGTTATCTATTAATCTTTGCATTTTTTCTGCAGCTTCGTCATCTAATTCAACTGTTGTTGTTGGCACCATTCTTACTTCTGCTTGGACAAATTCTAATCCATTATTTTCTAATGCTTCTCTAACTTTTGAAAAGTCTTTTGGGTCTGTCAAAATTTCATAGCATTCATCATCTGCTGTGAAGTCTTCTGCACCGCTATCTAATGCAAGCATCATCATATCGTCTTCTGACATATCTGTTGTAGTTCTATCTATAACAATTACACCTTTTTTGTTAAACATATATGATACGCATCCAGTTGTTCCTAAGTTTCCACCTGCTTTATCAAAGATGTGTCTAACATCTGCTGCTGTTCTATTTTTGTTATCTGTACTAGCTTCTACTATTACAGCAACACCATTTATGCCATATCCCTCATATGTAATTTCTTCGTAATTTTTGTTACTTCCCTCTCCTGATGCTTTTTTGATTGCATTGTTTATTGTGTCGTTTGGCATATTATTTGATTTACATTTTGCTATTACATCTTTTAGTTTAGAGTTACTAGTCGGATCAGGTCCTCCTGCTTTAACTGCTAATAGTATTTCTCTTCCTAATTTTGTAAATATTTTTCCTCTTGCTGCATCTGCTTTTCCTTTTTTGGCTTGTATGTTATGCCATTTACTGTGTCCTGACATTTTAATTCCTCCTTCTCAATTTTTTCAGTATTTAAGCCACTTTCGGCTGTTCTA
>CAMMLF010000009.1 GCA_946497585.1 uncultured Clostridium sp. | reverse complement strand
CATTCTTTCTAGAGCTTTTATATCTGAATGCATATATCTAACTTTTATATCTAATCCTTCTAAATATGATGTTAAATCTTCTGCCATTTTTTTAGTAAGTGTAGTAACTAAAACTCTTTCATTTTTCTCAGTTCTTTCTCTAATTTGCTCTATTAAATCATCTACTTGATTTGTAACAGGTTTAACATCAATTTTAGGGTCTAAAAGTCCTGTTGGTCTTATTATTTGTTCTATAACTCTATCTTTTGAATGTTCAAGTTCATAATCTCCAGGTGTAGCACTTACAAATACTGCTTGATTAATCCTTTCTTCAAATTCATTAAACTTAAGAGGTCTATTATCAAAAGCTGAAGGTAATCTAAAGCCATAATTAACTAAAGTTTCTTTTCTAGCTCTATCACCATTATACATTGCTCTTACTTGAGGTAGAGTTGCATGAGATTCATCAACAAGAAGCAAAAAGTCCTTTGGAAAATAATCAAATAAAGTAAATGGGGGACTGCCTGCTTCTCTACCACTAATGTGCCTAGAATAGTTTTCAATACCTTGGCAAAAGCCAGTCTCTTTCATCATTTCTATATCAAAATTTGTTCTTTCCTCAATTCTTTGAGCTTCTAGTAACTTACCATTATCTTTAAAATATTTTATTCTTTCTTCTAATTCTTCTTGAATTGTTTGAATTGCTCTTTCCATTTTATCGCTAGTTGTAACATAGTGTGAGTTAGGGAATATCATTATGTGGTTACGTGATGCTTCAACTTTTCCGGTAAGAGGGTTAATAACATCAATTTTTTCAACTTCATCGCCCCAAAAACTAACTCTAACTGCTGTTTCACTTTCGTCAGATGGATATATTTCAACAACATCACCCTTGGCTCTAAAAGTACCTCTTTTGAAATCTAGTTCATTTCTAGTGTACTGCATATTGATTAATTTTTTTAATACAGTGTTTCTTTCAACTTGCATACCAGGCCTTAAAGATATAATCATGTGCTCGTAATCAATAGGGTCACCTAAACCATATATACATGAAACTGATGCAACTATTATTACATCTCTTGTTTCAAAAAGCGATGCAGTTGCAGAGTGTCTTAGCTTATCTATTTCATCATTTACAGATGCATCTTTTTCAATATATGTATCTGATGATGGAACATAAGCTTCTGGTTGGTAATAATCGTAATATGATACAAAGTATTCAACATTATTTTCTGGGAAGAATTCTTTAAATTCTGAATATAACTGTCCTGCTAAAGTTTTGTTATGAGCTAAAACTAAGGTAGGCTTTTGAACATTCTGTATTATATTAGCCATGGTAAATGTTTTTCCAGAGCCAGTTACACCTAGCAAAGTCTGGAATTTCTTTCCATTTCTTACTCCATTAGATAAATATTCTATTGCCTGAGGCTGGTCGCCTGTTGGCTTGTAATCTGAAACTAGCTTGAACATAATTTCTCCTTTTATGAAAATAGTCACTATCCGCCACAAGATTTCCTTTTCTGTGTCACTTGTTTTCGTTTATTTCTAAGTTTTTCTTTTCTTCTTCTACAGCTTCAATAAGTTCTTTTTCTGTTGGTAAATGTAATTTATATTCTGATGCAAATACACTTTTATTATCTTTGGGTAAAGTATATTTAACAACTGTCTTATTTCTGTCTGTACATAATAAAATGCCAACAGTAGGATTTTCATCTTCATTTTTTATTTCTCTATCATAATAGTTTACATACATTTGCATTTGTCCAATGTCTTGATGTGTAACTTTTCCTATTTTTAAATCTATTATTACAAAGCATTTTACTAATCTATTATAAAATACTAAATCAGGATAAAAATGATCCTCTTCCAGAGTTAATCTTACTTGACTTCCAACAAAGCTAAACCCTTTTCCTAATTCCAACAAAAATTCTTTTAAATGTTCTAGGATGTTTTTTTCTAAGTCTGCTTCTAAATATTCTGTATTTTCCTTAATATCTAAAAATTCTAATACAAAGGGATCTTTCACTAAATCTTTTCCACTTTTTATAATTTGTCCTTTTTCTGCCAATTCTAATACTTTTTCTTTATTTTGAGACAAAGCTAATCGTTCATATAATAAAGAATTTTTTTGTCTTTGTAATTCTCTAACACTCCATCTTGAATTTATAGCTTCTTGCACATAGAAATTTCTTTTTGGTTCTTCTTCAATTTTTATTAATTCCAAATAGTGTGACCAGCTCAATTGCGTCGACACTGTTGTCGCAATTGGAAAAAATATATAAAATTTTCTCATTCTTTCTAAATTTCTTTTTGAAAAACCTTTTCCGAATTCTGCTGTTAATTTTTGTGATAGTTTATTTAAAACACTATCACCATAGCTAGCTCTCTCATTTCCTTGTTGTATTTCCATTATAATTTTTCCAATATTCCAGTATAAACTGAGCATTTCTGTATTTACCGTACTATATACTCGATTCCTACTATTATTTATTAAATCTCTAATCTCTTCGAAGATTGGATTTATGTTTTCATTTGTTAGGCTTAAATTTTTAGACATTTTTATCCTCCTAGATAAATTTTTAACATTAATATTATATCAATTTTGGGCATAAAATACAACAATTTCGTGAATACTAATTTAAATAAAATGTATTACAAGGAAATTTATTATGCAAAAATTGTATGGCAAAGAACTTCTTGAAAAAGAATTAAAAGGAAGTTATTTATTTTTTATAAGAGAAAATAATTTTAGTGACAAAGGTTATGGTTTAATTCACGATGAATCTGTGCATAAGCAAAATATTACAAGCATAGCATCAGTTGGCTATGGCTTTTGTGCATTAGTTGTTGGTGTTATACACGGATATTTAAAATATGATGAGGCTAAAAGAATAGCTAATAAAACACTAGATACAATTTTAAATAAATTAAATCATGAAAATGGATTTTATTATCATTTTATAAGGATTAACTCAAAAGCTTCATATGAAAATTATGAAGTTTCAATAATAGATACAGCTATTTTGCTGTGTGGAGCAATTTTAGCAGGAGAATTTTTTGAAGGAGAAATAAAAGAAAAAGCAACAAAAATATATGAAAGAGTTAATTGGAGATGGTTTTTAGATAAGGAAACAAATCAATTTTATGTGGGTTACTCAAAAGGTAATGGATTTGAAGAAAGGTGGAAAACCTATGCAGAACAGCTAATGATTTATATTTTAGCAATTGCATCTCCAACATTTAGTGTTGATAAAAATGTATATGATTACTTTGATAAACCAAAAGCAGACTATGGCAATATAAAAAATATTGTATACAGCCACTGTGGTTCTTTGTTTACTTATCAGTATTCTCACGCATTTTTCGACTTTAGAAATAAAGTAGATAAAAATGGAATAGATTGGTTTGAAAATTCCGTTAAAGCAACTTTGGCAAATAGGCAATATTGTATTGACAATATGAATAAATACAAGACTTTTGGCGAAAATGCTTGGGGACTTACTGCTTGTTTGACTCCAGAAGGATATAAAGCAGGCATTGGTTCAAAGCCTTGTAGTTCGAATTTGGAAGTAGAAAATGATGGTACAGTTGCTACGTCAGGAGCTATTGGCTCAATTGTATTTACTCCTGAATATTCAATAAAAGCTATGGAGAATTATTATAACAATTTTCCTGAACTTTGGTCAGATTATGGTTTTAATAATAGTTTTAACTTTGAAGGGAAAAAACCTTGGTTTGCGCATGAGAACTTGGGGATAGATAAGGGCATTGGTTTATGTATGATAGAAAATTATTTGAATGGCTCTATTTGGAAGTATTTTATGAAAAATGAGTTTGTGCAAAAAGGAATGGGGGAGATTTTGGATGAAAAGAATATTATATAAAAAATTAGAAAGTAATTTAGAAATATTGAAACTTTATTAAAATTATGATAAAATTATGATAATGTTTGAAAGGAGAATTGAATTATGATAAATATTAGACCAGTATCTGACTTGAGAAACAAATATCCTGAAATTGAAGAATTAGTATTAAAAGAAGATGAACCTGTGTACCTAACTAAAAATGGCTATGGCTCAATGGTTGTAATGAGTATAGAAAAATATTCAGAATTAATAACTGAAAAAGAATATGATGAATATGTTGAAAACGGTTTGGATGAAGCAGACAAAGAAGCAGAAAACCCTAATACTAGATATTATAGTCATGAAGAAGTATTTGGAAAAATAAGGAGCAAATTAAATGAAGAAGAAATATATAATTAGATATTTACCTTTGTTTTATAGAGACTTAGAGAATATTATAGATTATATTAAATATGATTTACAAAATGATACAGCAGCTAATAGATTTGTAGATGAGGTCGAAAATGTAATCAAAGAAAGGCTTCAAAGTCCAGAATCTTTTGAAAAATATATTTCAAACAAAAAAAGAGCAGATACATATTATAGAATTTATGTAAAAAATTTTACTATTTTTTATGTTGTTAAAGATGATATAATGGAAGTAAGAAGAATACTTTATTCAAGAAGGAATTTTGATAAATTAATTTAAAGAGAATTAAACGACAGAGGCAGCCCTGATACATCAGGACTGCCTTGCCATTTGTTAGCGGAAACTATTAAAACTTTGTGATTAGAAAATCATCTTCTCTTCATAATTCTAATAATAGTTAAGAGAAATACAATCAATGCTATTCCAAATATTATCATCATCATAACTGCATAAACAGCTAAAAAACCATAAGTTAAATAGTCTGAAGCATATTTAAAACAGTACACCATAGAAATTATTGTCATTATGGATTCGATTAAGACCATGATACCTAAAGCAAAATTTTCAATGTTCCACTTCATATCAATTCCTCCTTAAATTATTAACGAAGTGAAGTATGCGAAACGATATACTATCTTATTATACTACTTCTTTACATAATTATCAATATATAATGGAGCAAAAAAAGTTCGTCCTTAATTTTAAAACTAAATTCCATAGGAGGAATAACCGGAATTTAGTTTTAAAATTAAGGAGAATATAAAAATCTAACATTTTCCATTGTATAAAACTAGTTTCTGTGGTATTATGTACGTGTCACTTTAAATGATACATTAAAGATACTTTAAAATATAAATATAAAATGCAAAACTGAAAGGAAAATGCAAAATGAACGATAACATAGTAATAAAGGGAGCAAAAGAACACAATTTAAAAAACATAAGCTTAGAAATACCAAAAAATAAATTAGTAGTTATTACAGGATTATCTGGTTCAGGAAAATCATCATTAGCATTTGATACACTTTATGCAGAAGGTCAAAGAAGATATGTAGAAAGTTTATCTTCTTATGCTAGACAATTCTTAGGAATAATGGATAAACCAAATGTTGAATCAATAGATGGATTATCTCCTGCAATATCAATAGACCAAAAAACCACATCTAAAAACCCACGTTCAACAGTTGGTACTGTTACTGAAATATATGACTATATTCGTTTACTTTATGCTAGAATAGGTGTGCCATATTGTCCTAAATGTGGTAAAAAAATAGAAAAGCAAACTGTTGACCAAATTGTAGATAGTGTTTTGGAACTTGATGAAGGTACTAGAATTCAAATTCTAGCACCAGTTATAAGGGGTAGAAAAGGTGAATATAAAAAGCTTCTTGAAGATTTTGCAAAAGAAGGATTTGTACGTGCTAGAGTTGATGGAAACACAGTGGAGCTTACAGATGATATTGAAATAGATAGAAAGAAAAAGCATAATATAGATATAATTATTGATAGATTAGTAATTAAATCAGACATTAGGGCAAGACTTACTGAATCAGTTGAAACTGCTATGAAATATGCGAATAACTTGGTTACAGTAGATATACCGGGCAAAAAAGAGCTATTATTTAGCGGTAATTATGCCTGCCCTGATTGTGGTATAAGTTTTGAAGAACTATCTCCAAGAATGTTTTCATTCAATAACCCTGTTGGAGCTTGTCCAACTTGTACAGGTATTGGTTATTTAATGAAAATGGACGAAGATTTAATTATACCTGATAAAAATCTTACTTTATACAATGGGGTAAAAGCTTTTGGCGCAAGCACTATGAAAAAAGGAGACACAATTGCTAAAATGTATTTTGAAGCAATTGGAAGACATTATGGAGTAGATATTTCAAAGCCAATCAAAGATTTACCAAGAGATTTCTTAGATAAAATTCTTTATGGTACAGGTGATGAAGAAATAGAGTTTGAATATGAAACAGCTTTCGGTGTTAGAAGAAACAAAGTACCATTTGAGGGTGTAATTCCAACACTTGAGAGACGTCATAGAGAAACAAAGTCTCAAGGCATGATGCAATTCTATGAAATGTATATGAGCAATATGGAGTGCCCTGATTGTCATGGTGCAAGACTTAAAAAAGAGAGCTTATCTGTAAGAGTTGGAAGCAAGAATATTAATGAACTTACAGATATGTCAATTTTCCACATTAAAGAATATTTAAATAGTTTAACTTTAAGTGAGAAAGACAGCATGATTGCTGACCAAATCTTAAAAGAATTAGATAAACGTTTACAATTCTTAATTGATGTTGGACTTGACTATTTAACATTATCTAGAAGTGCAGCGACTTTATCTGGTGGTGAAGCTCAAAGAATTAGGCTTGCTACTCAAATAGGTTCAGGATTAACAGGAGTTATGTATATACTTGATGAGCCAAGCATAGGTTTACATCAAAGGGATAATGATAAATTAATTGCTACACTAAAAAAACTTAGAGATTTAGGAAACTCAGTTATAGTTGTTGAGCATGATACTGATACAATGTATGCAGCAGATCAAGTAATAGACATTGGCCCTTATGCAGGTGTACACGGCGGAAATGTTATGGCTCAAGGCACAGCTGAAGAAATTGCTAAAGTTCCTGATTCAATAACAGGTCAATATTTATCTGGAAGAAAACAAATTCCAGTACCTAAAAAGAGAAGAAAATCAAATGGTAAATCTATTGAGGTTGTGGGAGCAAAAGAGAATAACTTAAAAAATATAAGCGTTAAATTTCCACTTGGAGAATTCATTTGCGTAACAGGTGTTTCAGGTTCAGGAAAGAGTACTTTAATAAATGAAGTTTTGTATAAAAATATTAATAGGGCTTTAAATAAATCAAATGAAAAAGTGGGAAGCTGTAAAGAGGTAAAAGGACTTCATAATATTGATAAAATAATCAATATTGACCAATCTCCAATAGGTAGAACTCCACGTTCAAATCCAGCAACATACACAGGTGTATTTGATTTTATTAGAGAAATATTTGCAACTACAAATGAAGCGAAAATGCGTGGATATGATAAAGGTAGATTTAGCTTTAATGTTCCCGGAGGAAGATGTGAAGCTTGTTCAGGTGATGGAATAATTAAAATAGAAATGAATTTCTTGTCTGATGTATATGTTCCTTGTGAAGTATGTAAAGGAAAAAGATATAATAAAGAAACTCTTGAAGTTAAATATAAAGGAAAAAGTATATCTGATGTACTTGATATGACTGTTGAAGAGGCTTTACAATTTTTTGAAAATATACCTAGAATTAAACAAAAAATACAAACATTATATGATGTAGGTTTAGGATATATTAAATTAGGTCAACCATCTACAACTTTATCTGGTGGTGAAGCACAACGTATTAAACTTGCAACAGAGCTTTCAAAAAGAGCAACAGGTAAAACTTTATATATCTTAGATGAACCTACAACAGGTCTTCATATTGATGATGTACACAGATTAGTAGATATTTTACAAAGATTAGTTGATACAGGAAATACTGTAATAGTAATTGAGCATAATTTAGATTTAATAAAAACAGCAGATTATATAATTGACTTAGGTCCAGAAGGTGGAGACAAAGGTGGAGAAATTATTGCTGTTGGAACACCGGAAAAGATTTGCCAAAATGAGAGAAGTTTTACGGGGCAGTTCTTGAAACCTTACCTGGTTGAAAAATAATTAGAATTTTGGCGTCGTTGTTCTTCAAAAGAAAATCCTCGGCGTATACCTACATACGCCTCCGGTATTTCTTCCTTGAACGCCTAGCCAAAATTTAATTCTTTTTCAACGACAATATACATTCTTCCGCATTTACTTCGCGATTTCGCTTTGCTCAGCGCTCGCACGCTCCGACTGCGCTTTTAAGAAAAAGACATAAGCGTATTTGAGCCCTTTGTCCGCTTCGATGCGCTAAAAGCTCCAGAATATATATTGTAGCTCTTGATAAAAATTAACTTTGAAGAATAACTAAATTATATATATAAGGACAGAAAGGATTGATATATTAATGAATAATATAGTAGTAGGAATTGAAGGAATGGTTGGAGCTGGTAAAACATCCATTTGTGATGAATTATTGAATCTAATACCTAATAGCATTTTTGTAGATGGAAGCAAAATTTATAGAGCTTTAATTGAGGCATTACATATGGCAAAGGATAACATAAATAGCTTAGAGCAAATGGCGATGCTTACACCATTTGATTTATTAAAAAAATTACAAGTAGAATTTAAAATAGAGGATAGAAAAACTGTTATATATATTGCGGGAAAAAAGATTGATGAAGAAGCTATGAAAAGTATGCAAAATTCAATTGGTGTTTCTAAAATGGCGAATCAGGCAGATAACAGTAAACTATTTGCATTTGCACATCAAATAATACAAGAATATAGCAAAAAGTTTAATATTATAGTTTCAGCAAGGGATTTAGTAAAAATTTATCCAGAAATGGATTTGCATATTTTTATTACCGCTTCTCTTGAGGAAAGAGTACAAAGAAGATATAATCAATTAAAAGGTGAATATACAATTGATGAAGTAAGAAATTCAATTATACAAAGAGATATATTACATGAAAAATCCGGCTTTAACGAAACATTTGATAAAACTGTTAAAGTTGATGTAACAGGAGATTCAAGTGCAAAAGAATCAGCTAAAAAGATTTTTGATAAATATATTAGCAAATTATTAAAAATAGCATAATATAAAATGAATATTACTATTTACAGTTAATATTTATTTAGCAAAAGCTACAGAACATATATTTAAGCTTTTATAAATTGAAATAATAACAATGAAACAAAACTAGAAGGGAAGCAATATAAAAATGAGTACATATGTAAATGAAAAGTTAAAAAAATTCAATAATGATATTAAAGATAAAAGAATTGCAATAATTGGAATGGGGGTAAGTAATAAACCACTTATAGATTATTTTTATAATCATGGAGCAAAAGTTACAGCCTTTGATAACCGAGATAAAGAAAAAATAGATAGTGATATAATTGCTAAACTTGACAATTATAATATGAACTATTATTTCGGCGAAAACTCATTAGAACATTTAATAGGCTTTGATTATATTTTTAGAGCTCCAAGTTGTAGACCTGATACTCCAGAAATAGTAAAAGAAGTAGAAAGAGGAGCAATACTTACATCTGAAATTGAAAAAGTGCTTGAACTTGCACCATGCAAAGTTGTTGGAGTTACTGGAAGTGATGGAAAAACAACTACAACTACTTTGATTTACAAAATATTAGAAGCAAATGGATATCATTGCTTTTTAGGAGGTAATATAGGAACTCCACTATTTACTGAAATAGAAAATATGAAACCAGAAGATATAGTTGTTCTAGAATTAAGTAGTTTCCAACTTATGAATATGAAAATAAGTCCTCAAATAGCTGTTGTTACAAATATTGCTCCAAACCATCTAAATGTACATAAAGATTATCAAGAATATATAGATAGTAAAAAAAATATTTTCTTACATCAAAATGAGCAAGGGTTATTAGTTATAAATAAGGATAATGAAATAACAAAAGAATTTTACAAAGAAGTAAAAGGAAAAGTAAGATTCTTTAGTAGTAGAGAAATTTTAGATGATGGTGTTATTTTTGATAGAAATGACAATATCATAAAAGTTTGTGAAGATGGAGTAAGAAAACATTTTGTAAAAAAAGAAAATATGAAATTAAGAGGAGTGCATAATTGTGAAAATGCTTGCGCGGCAATTAGCGCAACTTTAGAATTATGCAAAGAAGATATTACACGCAAAACAATTGAAAATTTCCCTGGTGTTGAGCATAGAATAGAATATATAAGAACAATTGATGGGGTAGAATGGTACAATGATTCAATAGGAACTAGTCCAAGCAGAACAATTGCGGGATTAAATTCATTTGATGAGAAAATAGTTCTTATTGCAGGTGGATATGATAAACATTTAGACTATGAACCAATTGCTAAGCCAATTCTTCAAAATGTTAGTAAACTAATACTAGTTGGTCAAACATCCGAAAAAATCCAAAATGCAGTATTGGAAGAAGAGAAAAAAGAAGGCAAGAGTATTCCAATTTATAGATGTAATACATTAGAGGAAACAATTCAAAAAGCTAAAGAAGTAGCGATAGAGGGAGAAGTAGTATTATTTTCGCCAGCAAGTGCAAGTTTTGATATGTTTAAGAATTTTGAGGATAGGGGTAATAAGTTTAAAGAGTTAGTAAATCGAATTTGGTAATTTGAAAAAAGCGACAATATATGTTCTAGAGCATTTCAAGTGAGCGCAGACGACTTTGGAGTGGAGCTGGGCGAGCGAGCGTTGAGCGAATAGCGAACCGCGAAACGAAATGCGGAAGAATGTATATTGGCGCTTTTGTGCACATATACAAAACTTCTTACATACTATAGTGTAGGAGGTTATTTTTATGAATTATCAAAGTTATGAAGATTATATGAGAAGTGTATTAGGCAATTCCTATGCTAATGAATATACGAATGTTCCTACATATGCCAACCCTGCTAATATGCAAACTCAAACGAATATGTCAAATCAAATGAATATGACAAATCAAAGTACTATGCCGGGACAAATGAATATGCAAAATCAAGGTGCTACGTCGAGTCGAATAAATATGCAAAATCAAACAAGTTTTCAAAGTTCGATGAGAGAAAACACAGAACAAAATATGGAAGAGTCAGAAGAGATATTAAGAATTCAAAGAATGTATCCGGATATTTATTGTTTATTAATGCCAATGGTAAATAAAATAGTAGAAGAAAATAATGATAGAGAAATAACAGATAATTTAATTGAGTCTATGACTATGGAGATATATAAGAATATTGAAGATGATATGATTAATTCTTCAAGAACAACAAATTCAAAAACTAATAATACTATGGCTCAGTCATCACAAACAGGAAATACACAAAGACAATCTATACAGTCAAATAATACTACTACAAGAAATACCGTATCAAACACAATGCAAAATTCAAGAAGAATAGGAAATCCTACACTAAGAGATTTAATTAAGATTTTAATAATAAGAAGGCTACTTGAACACAGAAGAAATACAAGAAGAAGTTCAGTGGTGGATAATAATTTTAGCGTACCTGTTAGTCAAAACTTAGGAATGAATAATAGTTATGTCCCAGTAATGAACCGAAATCCTATAATGAATCAAGGTCCTGTAATGCAAAGAACTACTATGCAAAATTCGCAAATACAAAGTTCACCGATGCAAAGTATGGATAGGCAAGTAAGTGCAAATATGAATCGAATGGATTATCCTTTTGCTAATTATTTTGCTACTCCTTATCCAGAAGATGAATATGCAAATTAAAAATGTAAAATTGAAAAAAGAAGCAAGAAGCAGAAATTTCTGCTTCTTTTGTGTTTAATTATATTGTTATCTAATGAAACAAATTTATAATTTGCAGAAACGAAAAAACATATTTTATTGACTTTTAATTTAGCAGATGATAGAATCCAAGTAAGGATGAATAAAATATAATAATATTGTAAAAAATAGACAAAAGAGGAGTAAAGAAATGGCAGTAACAGAAGAAGTAAAAGTGAGAAAACACAATTTAAGAGTATATCCAAAATATTTGATGCTTGGTTATGATTTACTATTTTTTTATGGCATAAGAGTAATGTTTTTATTAGATGTAAAAGGAATTACTGAATCTCAAATATTACTAGCTGCTACGGTGTATGCCTTATCCATGATAGTAATGCAAGTTCCAGCTACTTTGCTTGCGTCAAAAATAGGATATAAAAATACAGCAATAGCAGGCAATATTTTTAATATAATTTGGGCAATTTTAATGATTACATTTGATGGATTTGCAGGACTTGCTCTATCACAATTTGTTAGTGCAATAGCATTTGCCTTAAAATATGTATCTGAGCCAAACTTGTTAAGTACATCTATTCCACAAGCACCAACTTATCAAAGAAATGAAATATTTTCAAGATTAGATAAAAAAGGTTTTTCAAGATACTGCATATTTTCTGCGGTATCCACGATTATAGCGGGATTTTTGTATGATATAAATCCATATATTCCAATATTTTTGTGCTTAATATGCGTAATAGCAGCAACTGCTATATCTTTTAATTTTTATGATATACAAGAGGAAGAAAGTAAGGAAAGTTTTAAAGATTATATCAAAGATTTGAAAAAAGGATATAAATTTATAACAAAATCAAAACGCCTAAGAGCATTGCTTGTTATGACAGGAGCTGTTTGGGGAATAATTGTACTTTTAGATTCTTATCAATTAACCTTGTTACAAGATATAGGAGCAACATCTGTTCAAGTAGGTTTCATATTTGCTATGTTTGAGTTAACTAGAGGACTATTTTCAAATACAGCATTAGACTTTAACAAGAAATTTAAAAATAGGTCTTTAACCAATATTTTATTAATATTTGCAATTGGATTTATTTTGGCTGGTATTATAGCTATGACACAACTTCCATTCTATACAAAGCTAGTAATCATTGTTGTTATATTATTAATTATGGGAGCTGCAAATGCAATAGACCAAATTCTTGCTAAAAAATATGTTAATAATTTTGCTAGTACAAAAATTTTGCCGGCTATATATTCATCAAAATCAATTTGCGATAATATTTTTAGAACTATTATTACACTTTTAGGTTCGGCTATTGTGGGTATATATAATATAGATATTGCTATGATTGTAATGGGAATTTTTATATTAATATTAACACTGGGACTTACAGTATATTCAAAAGATAAGTTGGGATTAAAGCCCGAAGAGTATACACAGAAGGATATTTATAAGAGATAAATTATAATTAAATTGCAAAAATGATTGCATATATTGTCGAAACCGAGTATAATATAAGTATATAAAACATTTTTTACGTGTGTACACGTAAATATGCTTTGTAAATTTTATCTAAATGAGGTGTATCAAATGAAAAAACATTTCATCTTAAGCACTAGAACTATGGTGTCTAAACGGAATGTGACGCTAAACTTTGGAAGTGATAACGATATTTACATTCCAATGGCTGTTGTGGATGAGATGCAGACAAGATATGCAAAGGAAAATACAGAAAGGGGCAGGATTGCACGGGAAAATCTAGAGTATCTTTGGAGTTTAGATTTTAAAAAACTAAGAAAAGGTGTGAAACAAACAAATGGAAGTACTATCTATATTTCTACAAATCATACAGATATAGAACTTCCTAAAGATGTAGAAGCCACTACTCTTGACAGGCTTGATAGACGAATTCTACAGACTTGTATAGCCATTAAAAATGAAATCAACAATAATACCCCAATAAATGGCAGAGAGTCTGAGCCGGTTATTTTGATTAGCAAAAGTGTACCTTTGCGCATGAAAGCTGAAATGTGTGGAATAGAAGCCCAAAGCTTTAAGGATGAGCTTCTTCCAGAGCTTTCAGAACAGTACACTGGACGTATCAAGCTTAAAGTTTCAGAAGAAAACTATAAACTGTTTTGTAGTCAAGGAAAAATTGCCATTTCTCTTGTTATTCCTAAGGAAGACCCTCCTGAATTATACGAAAATATGTTCGTAGAAATTGAGGGGGGATACAAGAAAGCTAATGGTAGGATTGAGAATGGCTACATTGTTCCTCTCACTTTTGAAAAAACTCATCCGTATGGTATTACTGCTAAAAACAATGCTCAAAAATTTATGATTGAAGCACTCACTATGGATGAGAAGAGGGCAACGCTAGTTATTTTCAAAGGACCAGCAGGTACCGCAAAGACATTTTTGTCTTTGGCAGTTGGATTACAAAAGGTGGTAGAAGAAGGACTTTTTCCTGGTAAAATTTTAATCTCTCGTAGTCCTACTGAAACTGGAGAAAAGCTTGGATTTCTTCCGGGAAACGAACTCGAAAAGATTTACCCATATCTTAGAGGAATAAAGGACAATCTTGGAAATCTTATCAATCCGAAAAAAGATGAGATTGGTCAGGACATTGAATATCCTCGAAATAAAAGAGGTAATAAGATATGTCCCGAAAAACCTTCTCAAGAAGACGGATCCTATGTTTTTGCCTCTGGAGCAATCAGAGCTGAAGCAATAGGGTATATCAGAGGAAGGTCCATTTGTGATACCTTCATCATTATAGATGAAGCGCAAAACCTTACTGCCACTGAAATTAAAACAATAATAACGCGTGTTGGTACAGGAACCAAGCTTGTTATTATTGGGGATCCGGAGCAAATAGATAGACCAGAACTTTCCGAGAGGGAAAATGGTCTAAGCTATGCATCGGAACGTTTCAAAGGTGAACCGAGATGTTGGCAGATAACTTTAACAGATGATGAATCTGTTAGAAGTGAATTGGCAAAAACCGCTTCACGAATTCTATAAACCTCATTTATGGTATCAGAAATGTAATGATACCAAGCAATACTACAAAGCAAGCGGAGCTTCTTTTGAAGCTCCGCTTTGTTAAGTTTAAGAAAAAAAGCACGGGACATACTTGTGAATTATAATATTTTAAAAAAGTAGTATATAAATAAGCTTAAACATTTTTTGAATAAAATTTATAAATCTTCATATAATAATATTAGCTAAAACAGAGGAGAAGATTTTGAAAATGGTGTCTGATATAAATTATTGGAGTAAAGTATTAAAGCGTTTATTTTTATTAGCTTTAACAGTAGTGATTATACTCATTTGTTTCAAATTATCAGTATTTTATATGCCATTTCTAGTATCCTTTGTTTTGGCTTTATTATTGGAGCCACTAATTCGTTTTCTTATGAAAAAATGTAAATGGACAAGACGATTTAGTAGCATTTTTGTCATGGTTATAGCATTACTTATAATAGCCCGGACTTTTAGCATGGGGAATAGTGACACTATTTTCAGAAGCCAACAATTTGTTAGAAGATTCAGAAATGTATTATAACAATGCCAAAGAAATGATGAATAGTTTCACACAAAATATAAATATACTTGATAAAGTTCCAGAAGAGCTAAGGGCAAGCATAGAACAAGTAGAAAGTAATGTGGTAAATTCAATCACCTCAGGAATTACAAACATACTTACAGGAATAACTAATTGGATAATGGAAATTCCAAATTTAGTTTTATCAATATTTTTCTCAGCAATGGCATTGTATTTCTTATGCACAGATAAGATATATATGATAGACCAATTAGAACACCATTTGCCAGAAGTTTGGATGAAAAAGCTAACTAAACATTTGAGAGAAATAGCAAAAGCTTTAGGACAATATTTAAGGGCAGAAGCTACACTTATATTCGTATCATTTGTAATTTCATTAATCGGACTTACGGTATTTCAATTAGTTGGATTAAATGTTGAATTTCCGCTTCTTGCAGCACTAGGAATAGGATTTATAGATGCGCTTCCTATACTAGGTTCAGGAACAGCAATGATACCTTGGGCTATAATTAGCGCTTTAAATGGAGACATTGTGCTAGGTGTTGCAATACTTGGCTTATGGGTAATAATGAGTGTTGTAAGGCAATTTTTAGAGCCAAAATTAGTTAGCAAACATATAGGTATACACCCAGCTTTTACATTAATTGCAATGTACACAGGATATAAAATATGGAATGTATGGGGACTTATATTGGGTCCAATATTACTTATAATCTTCAAAAATATTTTTGCAGGCATACTTGATAAAGGTGTGATGAAAGCTATATTTGATAGGCAATCTTAAATATACACAACATAAAATCTTTTGTCAAAAACACAAATATATATTCTAGAATATATATTTGTGCAAATCGTTATTAGTCTACTGGCATATATACAAATTCATCTTCAGGAGCTTTAATGGTTTTTATATTAGAAATTTCTAAAATAGGAATTTCACCATTATAGTTTCCTTTTTTTATTGTGCCAGTAGCTTCTATCCAACAGCCAGAATCGAAATTTTGAGCTGTGTTACATTCAGAAAGCATACCAACAATCACAGCACCTTGGTTATCATCAATAATCATAGTTCTAGCAATGACAAATTGTGTGCTAGAGAAATCAGGTAACCTATATACATATCCAGTTAATTTATACGTTTTTCCAACATAATTGTTAATGCTTTCATGTGAAGCTTTCAAAAAGTTTGTATACTCATCAGTAGTTATTTCAATAACGTCACTAGATTCTGCTAAATTACTTTTAGAAGCGGAAACCATTTTAAAAATAGCAAATATGAGTAAAGCAATGATTAATATAGTCAATATTACTAAACATACTTTCCAAATTTTTTTACTATTTATTTTAAAATTACAAATAAACATACATTTCACTCCTTATGGATTGCATTTGCCTAGTTTGTGCATGGCTAAAGATAAATGCAATATAACTTTGTTTTACTAGAGTGTATGATGAAACGATTGTCCTTTATTACATATTTTTTGATTCTTTATTTTTTAGTTTTTCTGTTTTTTTTAGTTGGGGACGGTCCTTTTTTGAAAATTTTTATTTTAGGTCCGTCCCAAAATGAAAAATTAAATTTATACCCGCAAAAAGTGGCAACTTTTCAAAAAACATACCTGCAAAAAGTGGCAACTTTTTGAAAAACATACCTGCAAAAAGTGGCAAAACCATTGAAAAATTAAAAAAATATGTTAAAATAATCATGAATAAAATAACTAATTGAGAAAAGAGAGCCACCTCCTCTTTCGAGAAGGCGGCTCTCCAACACATTTCATTGCAGCTATATTGGCATAATCACTTTTTTGTATTCCACCATGCAAGCATAACTACTAATGTTATGACTACTGTTGCAAGGAATAGTCCAACTAAATTGGACCACAAATTGTCCTGAGACATTGTGCAAAGTCTATTTGCAAAAATTGCCAGCCAAGCAAATGTTAAACTGGCAAAAAAAGTGCTGACAAATGCTTTGAGTTTTTCACTCTTGCTTGTTTGGAACAAGTCTTGTAGGGGTTTGTAAGCAAACAAAGCTACGAAAACCACGACAAGTATGATTACTAGAAGCAAACATATTACTACCATAAAGTTCCTCCGTTCTTGTTCGCCTCATTGCTGCAAATGTGTATTCTGAAAACAGACTAAATCTGTACATATTATTATACCACAATTTAGCAAGAAATGCAAATTTAGCATAATTTCTATTTTATGACGGTTCTTTTTTAAAATAAAAATAAAAACAAAAACAAAGCAATATGTCTATTTTTCATTCTCAATGCATTCAATATTTTTATATTATAATCGATTTTATAGGTGATATGATGATTGAAATAGTTAAAGAAGACTTTGAAGAAAATAAAAGAAGATATAATAAATTAGTTGAAAAATTAAAAATAAAATTACCAAATGAAGTTCAAATTACTCATATCGGTTCGACGGCAATTCCTAATATGTATGGAAAAAATATTCTAGACATTCTAATAGGTGTAAAAGATATAAGTCAATTTGATGAGGTTTGCAAGATTTTAAAAGATATTGGATTTATAGCAAGTGCCAAAAACAAAGACAAAGATTATCAATTCTTTTCTTCTTCATCTAAAGAAACAAAAGAGGGAGATGTGCATATTCATTTATCAATTATTCATACAAATAGATTCAAAGAGTTCATACTTATAAAAGAATATTTATTAAAAAATAAAGATGAAGCACAAAAGTATTCAAATTTCAAGAGAAAGATTAGTAGGGATAAGATAGAAAGAAATGAGTATAAAAGAATTAAAAGTAAGTATGTTTCGGAATTGCTAGAAAGAGCAAAAATAGATAAAGGAGGTACAACAAAATGACTACAACAATATATTTAATTAGACATTCTAAACAATTAAAAGATTATGGAACAATATTAACTAATGAAAGTCAGCAAGAGCAAAATGAGAAAATAATATTGTCAGTTGAAGGAGAAGCGGAAACTAAGAACTTAAGCAAAAATAAAGAATTAGAAGAAATTTCAGAAATTTGGAGTAGTTCATATGTAAGAGCTATTTCAACAGCGAAATATATTGCTGAAAGGAATTCATTAAAAATAAATATAGACATTTCTTTAAATGAAAGAAGATTGCGGAGATTTAGAAGAATTAAATGCATTAGAAGAAAAGTTAGACCGTCCGTATACAATAGAACAAATACTTAATCCCAAGTTAAAATGTACAAATGGCGAGAGTATGGAAGAAGTAAAAGTGAGGATGGATGATTCCATAAGAAGAATAGCACAGGAAAATGTAGGCAAGAAAGTAGCAATAGTTAGTCACGGAGCAGCAATAAAATTTTTCTTAATGAATTGGTGCAAACTTAGTGGAGCTTATTTATATTATAAAGGAAATTGCATAAGAGTGAATTCACCGGGAATTATCAAAATTATGATCGAAGATGAAGAAGTAACAAGTATTGAAACCATAGTATAAATTGACATTTTTTATTATACTCGCAAAAAGTGACAACTTTTCAAAAAACATACCTGCATAACTTTAAAAATATTCTAAAATCTCAAGGAAAAAGGCTACTAAACATTTCTGCTTAGTAGCCTTACCAGTATGTTTCTACTTATTTTGCCATTTCCGATACAAATTGCTTAGCAATTCTCTCAATGCAATTGCACAGTCTATTGTAATCGAAAACATCACCGGTATATTGTTTGTGCTGAGCAAGATATTCTTCAAGCTCCGCTTTCCATGTCTTTTCACGTCTCTCATCAAAAACAGCAATCCCAGTTTTGGGTGGAATTTCAGGAATTTCTTTTACTGTATTGAGAGAAACATGACCATCTCTTACGAGGAGTTGGTTTATTTCAGTATAAGAACCATACATACCATCGTGAGAAAAGAATGTCTTAAAATCCCATTCTTTGTTGTTTCTTGGGTTAACAACCTTCATAGTTTGATTATCCCAAATAAATTCAGGAATCAAAAACTCTTCAATAAAATAGTAATCAAGATACAGATGACAATACATGCCAAACTTGACGGAGTCATCAGGTTTGTAGAGCTCTTTTTTTACACGTTCCATATCTGGAACAAAGAACCCCTCCAACGAAGCTTTTTTTCGGTAATGTGAATTTTTCTTATCGACAGCCAAGTCAGGAATTAGATTCCCTGACATAAAGTCGATTTTATTGAGCTGAGACTTTGGAATTAAATTCCGATATACCTCCTCTGCAAAACTAAGATGATATAAGATACCTGGCATATTATTCCTCCTATTTGTATAAAATAAGAATTTATTAACAACTCCATTGGAGTTATTAATTTAAATATGTAATAAAAATTACGTTATTAGTATATAACAATTGCTAACATTATGTCAAGTATATAAAGCAAGAACAAAATACGTTGACATAAACTCAACAAAATGATATAATATTAGCATAAAAATTTGATTGTATGAAACCTTTTTCATACAGCGAATTTCTATCAAATTAATATTGGAGGTGTAGATTAATGAGCTCTTTGTCTGTTGCTGAATGCATTAAAGCAGGTTATCAATCTGTTGTAATTCAAACGGCGGAAGAAGGACGGGCAATTAGCCAATGTCTTGATGTAGCCAATTTGTATGGTCTTAAGCTGTATGGTTGGTCCTGCACAAAAGGCATTTTCGAAATCACAAGTTCTAATAGTGAGGAGGAAGATTATCAGACAGAAAGTATTAACAGCGATGCCATTGATCCTATGGATGCAATGAAGTTGGGATCCGAACAAAATGATAAAAATGGTGATTACATTATTTGTTTCTTGGACTTTCATCATTTTCTTAAACGTGCTGACGTATTGCGGGCAGCAAGGGATGCATTTGAAAATAATGGTGCCTTAGGTATTCACTATGTTTTTATCAGCAATCATTTTGATATTCCAAGTGATTGGGAGGAAAGTACAGTTTCCATAACATTGAACTTGCCTACCAAAGAAGAGCTGAAAGCTTCTTTGCAAGACTTGCTTGATGAACATCGAGATGAAGTAAAAGTAAAACCTGAAGATATTGATGATTTGACTGAAAAAGCTTCTCAAATTGCTTTAGGTCTTACTTGTACTCAGGCAGAAGATGCTTTTTCTACTTCTATTTCCAAAACAGCGACAATTGACTTGCCGACAATTGAGAGTGTTAAAGCTCAAATTATTTGCAAGGATGGGCTATTGGAATTTTGGAGTACGCAGAAAAACATTGAAGTTGGAGGAATGCAAACTTTTAAGACATACACCCGTCAAAGGCTTTTGGCTTTTTCTGACAAGGCCCATGAATATGGATTGCCATATCCTAAAGGAGTACTACTTGTTGGTATCCCAGGTTGTGGTAAAAGTCTTGCTGCAAAAGCTTTAGCAAAACAATGGAGTGTGCCTCTTATCAAATGTGATTTGGGTAAACTCTTTGGCGGATATGTAGGTGACACAGAAAATAATACCAGAAAAGCGCTCAGTACTGCTGAAGCAATGGCTCCGTGTGTCCTTTGGATTGACGAAATTGAAAAGGGTCTTGCTGGAGCTAACTCTAGTGGTAGAAACGATTCTGGTGTCTCATCAAGAATGTTTGCAAGCATTCTTACTTGGATGCAGGAAAAGTCTTCTCCGGTATATGTTGTTGCTACCGCTAACCGCATTGATGTTCTTCCGTCTGAATTGCTCAGAAAAGGAAGATTTGATGAAATTTTCTTCGTTGATCTTCCTACTGAAGAGGAACGTAGGGAAATTGTTAAAATTCAACTTGAAAAGGTTGGAAGAACATTTGAAGAGAAGGAGATTGAAGAAATCGCTAAAGCTTGTGATGGCTTTACTGGTGCAGAAATTGAAGAATCTGTTATTTCTGCTTTGTTTAATAGCTATGACGATGGCGAGAGAGAATTGACGGGGGATGATGTAATTTCTGTAATGAAAGATTCAAATCCTTCCTCGAAAGGCATTATGAGTGATACAGTTGATTCTCTTCGTGCTTGGGCAAAAAGTAATTGTGTCAGAAACGCAAGTGCTAGTAGTTCTAATGCTAGTAAAATTACTAAAAGTATTACTAGTAGTAATAGTGCTGGTACTAGAAAAGGTGGTCGCAAGATTATTACTGCAGGAGGTAATAAAGAATGAGTCATTTTAGCAGCATTTCTACTGAAATCCGTGACCTTGAACTCGCAAAAAGAGCGCTTGAAAACATGGGGCTTCATTTGAGTTCTTATGGTAATTGCCGGTATTATTTCGGGTCCAAAATGATGGAAAACGTTGTGAGGCTTCCGGGAAACACCGATATGGCATTTCAAAGGGATGACAATGGAACATATCGTATTACTGCTGACTTCTTTGATGGTAGTGTTGAAGATGCAATTGAAGAGTTCAAAGAAAAATATGCCATAGAAAAGTTGAAAAGTGAATCTCGCCAGCAACATTTTAGCGTTATGCCTATGCAGGAAAAAAGTACTTTCCGCATCAGGGATCCTCAGTCTTCTGATGGTGGGTATATGATTGCTAAAGTAAACAAAAAAGGCGAAATCTCTTTTGAACCCAAGGGCATTAAAGGAAAGAACTGTGCAAAATTCCTTAAGCTCGAAAATGCTTTGGGAGATGTTACAAGCAGAGTGTTTACTGCTGAATATGGTCAGGCGGATATGGAAACTGTTCAGGAAAGAGAAAGGCTTAGGGCTGAATACTAAATGAAAATTGCATTGATCATGTGTAATGACATGCATGCAGACTTAGAAAAAGCTAATATTTTGTTAGCAAAAATTCCTAATAGTGATATAACCACAGACTATACAATGGCAGATGTCATAATTATTTATGCATGCGCTTTTGGAAGTAACAAATCATATTCT
>CAMMLF010000008.1 GCA_946497585.1 uncultured Clostridium sp. | reverse complement strand
ATTTTGCTGATTCTTTTACTGAATGCTTTGCTACACTTGGAAGTGTTAATGATGGCGGTATTAGCAGTAGTGGTTCGAATAACAATTCTAGCAATAGTTCTAGTAGTGGGTCAAATAACGATTCAGGCAATAATTCTAGTAACAGAAATAATAGTGACCAATCTAGCTCAAGTTTATCAAGTGAAGGTACAGATGATAGCTATGTTGCTTCGGAAACACCTATAGATTCTCAAAAGAATATTGAAAACTTAGGCTTAGCCGTTTTTAAAGGAGATAAATTAGTCGGAGAACTAAATGGTATTGAATGCATTGCTCATTTAATTTTAACCAACGAATTAGATAACGCAGTAATTAGTGTGCCAAGTCCATTTGAAAGCACAAATTATATTGATTTATATCTTACAAATAGCAAATGTAAGACTAAAGTATATTTGAGAAATGGTACACCATATATAAAACCTAGTATTGATTTAAGTGCACGAATAATTAGTATGTCTGATGATTATAAAAATTTAACTGAAGAAAATATTGAACTTATTGAAGAATATGCAAAATATTATGTAGAAAGATTTATTTATGATTATTTATATAAAACAGCTAAAGTATTTAAGTCGGATATTACAGCCTTTGGTAAATATGCTGTTTCAAATTTTGCAACTATTGATGAATGGAATGAATACAACTGGCTAGATAATTACCAAAATTCTTTCTTTAATGTGGATATAAATGTGGATATTGTTTCTAGGTATTTGTTGATTGATACTTGATTAAAATTTTATTTGTATACGTTTTTTCGTTCAAAGTGATTGACAAAAATAATTTTTATGTATATAATAGATGTAGAAAATGGAGAAACCACAAACGTGGTCCACTTCTCCTAAATGTGTTTTGACACATCTAACTCGGGAAAGTTTACAGATGTGTCTGTTTTTTTGGTTATTTGCTCTTACGTAGTAGTATTAAAAGTGTAATTATCGAAGTAAGAGCTATGATAGTTATTCCTATTAATGCATAAAAAAGTATGTATATGATTGAAATTAAGAATTCAGTTTCTATCATAAGCCTCACCTCCTTGTTGGAGGCAAACCACATCTGCTTATTCTCATTTTCTACGATATATAGTATATCGTAATTTCGTTGTTTTGTCTATAGTTTTATTCTAAATTTTGTAAATAAATTTTTATAATAACTTAAAATCTATCTTTCTCGTTTGCTTATCTGCAAATACAACTTCAATTTTTACTTTTTGTCCAAGTTTGTATACTTTTTTAGTTTCTTTGCCAATTAGTTGTTTATTTAAATCATCATAAATGTAAAAATCATCATTTATTTCTGCCAGTCTAATTAACCCTTCTACTGTGTTATCTAATTGTACAAACATTCCCCAACTTGTTATACTTGAAATAATACCATCATATTGTTCGCCAATTTTATCTTGCATATATTCAGCCTTTTTAATATCTTCACTTGCTCTTTCTGCTTTTGTAGCATTTTGCTCACATTTTGAAGAACTTTCAGCGTATTTTATTGCTTGCTTTTCTAGTTTTGCCTTTGTGTTTTCATCAATTATATCATTTACTGCCTTATTACGCTTAACATTTTTGCCTTTATTCGATTCTGTACTCATATACTCTAAGTATTTTGATATAACCCTATGTATAAATAAATCAGGATATCTACGAATTGGTGATGTAAAATGGCAATAATATTTACTTGAAATACCAAAGTGTCCTTTATTTTCCGCTTCATATCTTGCAACTTTTAAGGTTCTTAAAAGCAAATTAGAAACTACCCTTTCTTCATCTTTTCCTTTTACATCTTCTAATATTTGTGAAAATGCTTTTGGCTTCACATCATCCAATTTTCCTTTTATTCTATATCCAAAGTTAAACAGATATTTATTTAATTCTTTTACTTTATCGCTATCTGGCTTTTCATGAACTCTATAAATAAAAGGTAGCTCTAACCAATAAAATCTTTCTGCGACTGTTTCATTTGCTGTTAGCATAAATTGCTCGATTATTTCATGTGCAAAATTTGTTTCATAAGCCATAATATCTATTGGTTTGCCATTTTTATCTAAAGTAATTTTACTTTCCGGTATATCTAAAGATAAATATCCATCTTTTAGTCTTCTATCTTTCAAAATTAAGGCTAATTCTTTCATTCTATCAAAATGCGAAATATATGGCTCATATTTTGATAATACCTTTTCATCACTTCTTTCGATTATTTTATATACGTCATTATAATTCATTCTTTTAGTTACTTTAATGATGCTTTTGAAAATATCATTATCTATAACTTTTCCTTTTGAATCTATTTTCATTATAACTGAAATGGCATATCTATCTTTACCTTCATTTAAGCTACAACATCCATTAGATAATTCAGTTGGAAGCATTGGAATAACGCGATTTAGCATATACACACTTGTACCTCTTTTTATTGCTTCTTTATTAAGCAAGCTTCCATCTTGCACATAGTAGCTTACATCAGCAATATGCACTCCAAGTGTATATGTTCCATCATCATTTTTATCTACGCAAACGGCGTCATCTAAATCTTTTGCATCTTCTCCGTCAATAGTGAAAATTTCTTTATCTCTTAAGTCTACTCTACCATTTGGAACAATTTCCTTTTTACTTACTCTTTTAGCTTCTTCTAAAACATTTTTAGGAAATTCACTTTCTAAATTATATTCTTTTATAATTGAAAGCATGTCCACACCAGTTTCATCTTCATATCCTAAGACTTCGACAATCTTCCCTTCTGCCTTCATACCTTTTCTAGGATATTTAGTAATTTTTACTACAACTTTTTGATGATTTTTTGCTTTTCCAAAATTAGATTTTGATATAAAAATGTCTGTTCCAAGAGTGCTGTCATCTGGAATAACAAATCCAAAATTTCTACTTTTTTCAAAAGTTCCTACTACTTGTTTTGTATTTCTTTCCACAACTTGAACAATGGCACCTTCTTTACTGTTGCCACTATTCTCATCTATTATTTTTACTTCAACTATGTCTCCATTCATAGCATCTTTTTTGTTGTTTTTTGTTATGAAAATGTCTGGCTCATCATCTGAGATTTTTACAAAGCCAAAGCCTCGTTCATGCCCAATAAATTTTCCTTCAATTAAGTTCATTTTAAAATATCCTCCAAATTATTTCAAAAAGTACAAGTTTAAACTAATTGAAAAAGAATTAAATTTTGACTAGGCATTCAAGAAAGAAATACCGGAGGCGTATTTGCTATACGCCGAGGATTTTCTTTTGCAGAATAACGACGTCAAAATTGTAATTCTTTTTCAATTACAACAAAAAGAGTGCACTAATTAAATTTGTGCACCCTTTAAAACTTATAATACATAAACAATTCCTAAAGCTATAGTTAGTACTGCAAATATTATACCAATTATGATTGTATTTCTTTGAACTTTACCACCTTTAGTTCTTCCTTTGGTTTTTTCATAAAATTTATTTGCATTTGGATTTTCTGCAATATCTTCCATTGAATTTCTGTCTTTATTTTGTAGTAATGTGATTATAATTAAAGCTACACAAACTATTAAATATATAACTGTTAATATGTTTTTTGCTACTTCCATCTTGAATAACCTCTTTCTTTCTGCCTAATGTTCTCTTTTAAATTAAGCTCATTTTTCACATATAATATATAATATCATAAATCTACGTAAAAATCAAGTAATTTTTTAATTTCTCAGATTTCATTTTGTAACCACAGCTATTTTATTAAAAAAGCTCCAATATATGTTTCGGAGCTTTTAGCGAGCGGAGCTGATAAGGAGCAATAGCCAAATGTCTTTATCTTAGAAGCGCAGTCGGAGCGTGCGAGAGTTTTCGCGAATAGCGAAACCTCGAAGTAAATGCAGAGAAATATATATTGGAGCTTAAGGTATAAAGATTAAGCTGTGAATTGTAATATATATTGGTCTTTATATTACTGAACTGTAACTGAATTTTCTTTTTCTTTATTATACTTCTCAATTATTTCTCCAAGTGCCTCTGAGAAATTTTGCAACATAACAACCTTTATATTTGGAGTTTTATCACCAATATAATCATCAACAACTTGTTTCAATTTATGTATATTATTAAGCTCAGGCAAAAGAATTTTTGCATTTTTATCAGCTCTATCAACAAGCTTTTCTTTTATTGTTACTATATCTTCATTACTTGCACAAGATATTCTTTGGAATATTTGATATGGATCACTATATTTGAATATAGGAATATCCATGCATTCTTTATCAAACATATCATAAAATTTTTCCATTTTCATAGGTATATTCTTAAATATAGTATCAGCTTTGACTCTATACATTTTATCTTTAAGTTGATTATTTAAGTCTCTAAACCTAGACAATATTTCTTGCATTTCTGGTACATTTTCATCAATTGATAATTGTTTTATTTGTTCCTCTGCATCTGGGCAATATTCTGATGTTATTGATGATACGTTCATACCATTTAAAAATACGCTATTTATTGTTTGAATATCATAGTCGACAAGTCCTTTTTTAATAAAATATACAAAATACGTATATATTTTTATTAAATCTATTAATTGTATTTCACCCTTCTTTACAGATTCAAGCACTTCTGAAATAACCTTTGGGAATTGGTCATCAGATATTTTCCAATATTCCTCTGTAAGAAGTCTTTTATATCCCGGTAATTTATCTGTATCAACTGTATTTATTATATCTTCCATGTTTTTTTTGAAAGTTTTCATGTCAAAAATTCTTGTTCTAATATATATTTCAATGAATTTGAAAAATCTATATTCTGTTTTGAAATTGTAATAGTAGTTATTATCAAATTCTTTTATATAAAATTGTCTATTATCCATAAAAACTCTTGAAGATACTACTAAAGACTTATATTCTTCGTTGTCATTAATGTTTACAAATTTGTCTTTTGTAACCTTTCCGGCTTTTATTTCAAATGATACAGCTATTGTAAATATAAGCATTGTTTGCAAAATTCTATTATTTGTATTAGGATATGACTTATTTACCATGTCAAATATCTTTTTAAAATCATTTAATGCGTGTTTTAAAATTCTTAAGTTTCTTGTACCACTCTTTATAAATGTTGAAACTATTAGGTTTGTATTTTCTCTTAAAAATCTAATTAAATCTCTGTTATTTTCATACCTTATTAGCAAACCATTTATTATATATGTAAATTCTGGTGCATATTCAAACGTTTCACCAATTAATTTTTCTTTTATTCTTTCATAATCATTTGCTTTGTCAAATACATTTTCAATGGTGTCTTCTATTTTTTCAACCATTGGCTTATCTGTCGTTAGAAGCTTATCCTCCTTATCTAAAAGATAAGTTGCAATAAATGTTTTCATTTCTAGATTGCTACTTTTTAATTTTGTAGCAAGTTCTTTTTCGTTACAAATGATTATTGTTTTTATGTGGTCATGTTCAACGAAATTGTTTATGTAACCTAAAATGTCTATAACATCTACATTTGCTCTCTCTAAGTCATCAAAGCATAGTACTTTATCATCTGTTGAAAAAAAGTTTTCATAATCTATTTTGTCTCCATTTTGAGTTACACCAAAAAAGTTAGCCATATCTAAGCCAGTTTTCGCATATTCTGGAATTACTGTTTGACCATTACTATTCATATATCTTTTTAAGTTTTTATCCATCAACTGGGTTGTTTCTATGAATATTTTTTTGCTTATTTCTTCTAGGTTTGATATACCATATAAAGACATGTAAATGGTTGTTAGTTTTTTACCATTTACAGTCATGCTTTCTATCTTGTTTCTTATTTTGTGGTTCCAAAAGTAAGTTTTACCGCTTCCCCACTCACCATTTATCATGATGGCATAGTCTGTGTAATCTGACCTTATGTAATCTAATATGCTTTCAACTAAATCATCCATTGTAATTTTCTCCTTAATCCTATTTGACAATATTTATTCTTCCACATTTCACTGCGCGGTTCGCTTCGCTCAGCGCTTGCCCGTTCCACTTCGCATCTAAGAACAAGACATAAGAAAATTGCAACCTTCTCTGCTTCGTTGCACTGAAATGTTACAGAACAAATATTGTCTTTTATTAATATGTATCTTTTGCTATTGCTAAAAAGCCAATTTTGTTTGTAGCTTTACTTAATGTTTTAATACATTCATTTGCAGTAGAGCCTGTTGTATAAATGTCATCAAGTAATAATAGTTTTTTATTTTTTATTTTTTCAACGTTTTGAATAGCAAATACATTTTTTATGTCAATTTGCCTTTCTTTAGCTGTTTTTGTGCTTTGTGGCTTTATGTTTTTTGTTTTAATTAGGCAATTTGTTTCTACTGGAATTCCTAGCTTTTTGGCTATTAATTCAGTTTGATTATATCCACGCTCGTTCATTCTTTTTTTATGTAGTGGAACTAGGATAATTATATCATAACTTTTTAAAATAGAATATATTTTTTTATTGTTTTTTATTAAATATGCAAAAGAATTTGCAAGATAACTTGCATCATTAAATTTATAATTTAATAAAAGATTTCTTATTATGTCTTGGTATTTGTAAATAAAGAACTTATCTTTTTGCACCAGATTTAGTTCATATGGCTTTAATCTTTCTTCACATTCTCTGCAAATTGGCAGACCTATTTTTCCGCAAACTCCACATTTTATAGGAAAAAATAAATTGAGGACTTTTTCAAAAATCATAAAAATTCCTTTCTGCCCCCAATTTTTCTATAAATTCTCTATTTTATATTTTAGTCCCGAGTTTCTTTGTTTTATTTTCTCATTGCTTATCATAAACTGGATAGTATAAGGATTTCCAATCATTATTAGCTTATCTTTTGCTCTTGTCATTCCTGTATATAGCAAATTTCTTGTAAGTAGCATTGGTGCTGCTTGATAAATAGGTATTATTACTGTTTGAAATTCGCTTCCTTGAGATTTATGTACTGTTATTGCAAATGAATGCTCTATTTGGTCTAAGTCTTGATAACCATAAAATGCAACTTTGTCATCATCAAATCTAATTTTTACTTCTCCTGCTTCATCATCTATTTTTTCAATAACGCCCATTTCTCCATTGAAAATTCCACTATTTATCTCACTTTTTCTTCTCCACATTATGTCGTAATTATTTTTGGTTTGCATTATTTTGTCGCCTTCTCTATATATTACTTCTCCGAACTTTTTTTCTTGCTTTATAGCACTTGCTGGGTTAAATTTTTCTTGTATTAGCTTGTTTAGGTTCTTAGTTCCTAAATCTCCTTTTTTTGAAGGAGTAATTATTTGTTCGTCTAAGTTGTATAATTCCAGTATTTTGCTTACAATTTGTGGTGTAGATTTTTCTTGAATAAAGAAGAAATCATTTCTAGTGCCTGTTTGGCTTGATGGTTTTGTTTCGCCTTGTTTTTTTAATTTATTTATTTGCGCAAAATTTTCATCTACTTCCCCATTTTGCGAATCTTCCAAAAAGTTTATTCCTTCATTTACTTTGTGGGAATTAACAATAATTTCACTTTGAAGAGCTTGTCTAAAAATTTTGTTAAGCCTTACACATGGGACTCTTTTTGAATCAATTAAATCTTTTAAAACTGTACCGGGACCTACTGATGGAAGTTGGTCAGTATCTCCTACTAACACAAGCTTTGTTCCTTTAAATAAGGCTTTTACAACATAATTCATTAAGAATATATCTACCATTGACATTTCATCTATTATAACTACATCTGCGTCAATTGGCGTTACATCTAAGTCTGGATCTGGCTTTTCGTCTGATACTTTTCCTATCTCTAGTAGTCTGTGTAATGTGCTTGCTTCTTCTCCAGTTGCCTCAGTCATTCTTTTAGCTGCTCTACCTGTTGGAGCACAAAGTACAACCTTCTTTCCTCTTGATTTGTATATGTCTATAATTGTTTTTATTATAGTTGTTTTACCGGTACCAGGCCCACCTGTTATAATGCATACATTATTATCATTTACCATTTTTACCGCTTCTACCTGTTTTTCAGATAATTCTAATGAAGTGGCTTTTTCGGTTTTTTCTAGCTCTTTATTAAAGTTTGGTATTCTTTTTATATTATCTGCCTGCTCTAAGCCTAAAATTCTTTGAGCAATATTTAGCTCAGTTTTGTAATAATCAATTAAGTAAATCCACGTTTGTATACATAATTCTGTTTTACCATTTGTTGTAGCAATTTCTTCTCTTTCTTCTATTTTTATTTGCTCTTTTGCTCTTAAATCTTTTATTCCATCTAGCACATCATCATCCGAAACTCTTAAAAGATTTGTTACAAACGCAATAAGGTTTGCCTCCAACACACAACTATGACCGTTGTATGTAGCTAATATAAGTCCATGACGTATGCCAGCATCCACTCTTTTTAAATTGTTTCTTTCAACGCCTAAGTCTAAAGCCATTTTGTCTATTTGTGAAAAATCAACTTTTACTCCAAGTTCACTTAATACATATGGATCATTTTCTACTATACTAATAGTATTAGCTCCTAACTTTTTGTAAATAGTATTAGCACTTTGAGGGCCTATGCCAAACTTCTCCAAAAATCCTACTATTTGCCACAATTCCCAATTGGCAACAAAACTTTCATTAATTTCTTCTGCTTTTTTCTTTGTAATACCTTTAATTTCTGTTAATCTATCTGGATCTGCTTTTAAAACATCTACCGTTTCTTCTCCAAACTTTTTTATAATCTTTTTTGCAGTTGCAGGACCAACACCTTTTATAATACCATTTGATAAATACTTTTCTAAAGCATCTAGAGTCTCTGGCATGATTTTTTCAAAAGTTTCAACTTTAAATTGATCTCCATAATCTGGATGAGTAACAAATTTTCCAATGATTTTAAGGCTATCACCCTTTTGTACAAAAGGTAAATAGCCTACTATAGTCGTCTCAGCTGACTCCATATCAAAGCCAGCAATTGTATATCCGTTTGTTTCATTTTTATATATTATATCTTGTACTGTTCCTTTTAGCTCCATTTTTTCCTTTCTTTTAATATCCGTACATTTGAGACATATACCAAGAATTTATATCAAATGGCTCTCGTGTTTCTGGCATACCATAATTTATTCCATATGTTTCTACTCTTATGCTTGTTATTACTGGTGGGTCTACTGGTCTATCTTGAGTAAGTTCACTGCTTGAGTCTGTTTGTTCCTCCCTTGTTTCTACTTCTACATTTGCAATTGCATCTACTACATCCATTCCTTCTGTAACCTTACCAAATGCTGCATATAGACCATCTAAACTATCAGTTGAATCTTCTGTAGTAATAAAGAATTGACATGATGCTGAATTATATCCTTCTGTTGCTAGGCTTGTGCTATAATAACTATAATCACTTCTTGCCATAGATATAACTCCTCTTTCATGTTTTAAAGTATTGTTATTATCTCCATTAGCAATAAATTCACCAGTTATTGTGTATTCTTCATCTGAATCCTGTCCTAAATCTTTTAAAGTAGCATTACCGGTTCCATCTCCATTAGGGTCTCCACCTTGTATCATAAAACCTGGTATAGTTCTATGGAATGTAAGGCCATCATAAAATCCATTATTTGCTAAAGCTATGAAATTTGCTACTGTTTCTGGTGCATATTCTGGATAAAGTTCCACTTTTATTGTTCCAAAGTTTTCTACTTCTATTGTTGCTATTGGATTTTGCACATAAAAGTTTTGCTTTTTAATTATTGTATTAGTAACATATGCTATTAATCCTAAAACTAATATAATAGCAATAATTGTTGCAACAAATTTGATTTTTGCATATTCTTTTTCATTTCCAGAAGTTTTAGCCTTTTCTAGCTTTTTATTTGCTTTTTCTAATTTAGCTTGCGCTTTGGCTTCTTTCTTTTCTGATTTTGAAACTTTAGTCTTTTCTTTTATTTTTTCTGAATTTTTTGTTTCATTCTTTTTAGTATCTTTACTCATAATATGTATCCTTCCTTGTATTTTACATCCTCTTTTAACAAAAGTATTCTACCATATAATTTATGAATTATCAACGCTATTTTTTCTTATTTTTTAATATATTTTCAATATTAGTTTTAAAAGATGGAATTTCTATTCTCCTTACCCAATCAAATTATCAAATAAAAACTGCTCCTGCATTCTCTTTAATGACCTTTTGATTGTTCTAGCTCTTATTTCTCCAATACCATCAACAGCATCTAGTTCTTCTATATTAGCTTGTAATAAATTTTGAAAAGATTTAAATTTTTTAACCAAATTATCCACAATGTTATTTGGCATTCTTGGAATTTTGCTAAGTATTCTATAACCTCTTGTATATACACTAACCTCATCATAACTATCTTGTGCTGTAAATCCAAGTGCTTTTGCAATATTTGTTGAAATCATAAGTTCTTCGTGAGTCATATTTTGTATTTTTTCTAATGCTTTATCTGCATTTTTGCCTTTAACATAATCTTTTATAATTAGTTCAACTTCTTCATTTATGCCATCTGTTAATTCTTCTAATTGCATTTCTATTAGTCTTCCATCTGTACCTAATTCATAAATTGCTCTTTCTACTTCATCAACCACTTGCATAAGCATTCCTGCTCTTTGTAATGTTTCTATAACAATTTGAAGTGTAACAATATCATTAAATTCGTATTCATTAAGTAAGTTAAGCCTATTGTCCAATACTTTTTTATATTTTTCAACTGTTTGAAGAGCTTGATTTGCTTCTGATGCTACTCTTGATGTGTCTTCTAATACATAACGATTGTTTCCTTGATAAATTGTTATTATTCCTCTTCTTTGAGAAATACTAATTACAATATTTCCTGTTTGTTTTGCAACACGTTCAGCTGTTCTATGTCTTGTACCTGTTTCTTGAGTAGGAATTGATTGTGAAGGAACTAATTGAGTATTGGCAAACAATATCTTTTTCAAATCTGAACTCAGTATGATTGCTCCATCCATTTTGGCTAATTCGTAAAGTCTTGCAGATGTGTAATCAACATCAATATTGAATCCACCATCAACTAAATCCATTACTTCTTTGTTTTCGCCAATTACTATTAAAGCACCAGTTTTTGCTTTTAATATGTTTTCTAGACCTTCTCTAATAGGTGTACCCGGTGCTATAAGTTTTAAAATGTTAATAAAATCATTTTCTTTAATTGCCATTTTGCAAGCCTTCCTTTCTCTTATAGTTAATTTTTTACTTTTGTTCATTTAACATTTTATTAACAAGTTTTTTATTATTGCTACATTAGTTTTTCATTGCACCTTTTGTTTTTATATTTTTATTTTTATTTTTCTAACTTTATTCAACTATTTATTTTATCTCAACTGCTCTTAAAGCATCATTTATATTTCTGACACCTATTATATCTAAATTATACTTATTTTTCAATAGTTTTTTGTTATTTTCTGGTATAATGCACCTTTTAAATCCTAGTCTTTCTATTTCCTTTAATCTTTTATCTATTAAATTTACGCTCCTTATTTCTCCAGTAAGTCCTACTTCTCCAATAACAGCTATATCTTTAGGTATACTAATGTTCTTAAAGCTTGATGCTACAACTAATGCAATGCCCAAATCTGCCGCCGGTTCATTTATTCTCATTCCACTTACTACATTTAAGTATACATCTTGATTACCAAGCGCTAGGTTTGCCCTTTTTTCTAACACTGCTATTAGTAATGCTAATTTATTAAAGTCCACGCCATTTGCAGTCCTTTTAGGTATACCATAAACACTCATTGTAGTTAATGCTTGTACTTCTACTAAAAGTGGTCTTGTACCTTCAATTGTACATATTATAACTGAGCCTGAATATTTATCGCTACCTTCTGAAATTAGGATTGATGAAGGATTTGTTACTTCTATCATTCCTTCATTTTGCATTTCAAACATTCCAACTTCATTAGTAGAACCAAATCTGTTTTTTACACTTCTAACAATTCTGTATGAAAAATATCTTTCTCCTTCTATGTATAAAACTGTATCAACCATATGTTCTAGGACTCTTGGTCCTGCTATATTTCCATCTTTAGTTACGTGTCCTATTATAATTGTGGTTATTTGATTTTGCTTGCATACTCTCATTATTCTAGCTGTTATTTCTCTAACTTGACTTACAGTTCCCGGAGCTGAGGTTATTTCTGAAGAATACATTGTTTGAATAGAATCTATTACTACAAGTTTTGGATTCATAGAAGCAATCTCGCTATCTACTGCATCTATATCAGTTTCACCTAAGAACATAATATTATCACTATTTATTCCAAGTCTATCTGCTCTTAGCTTAACCTGCTCTGCTGATTCTTCTCCAGATACATAAAGCACTTTTGATTCTTCTCCTAAACTTGCTATTTTATTACATAGCTGTAAAATTAGTGTAGACTTACCAATACCGGGTTCACCACCAACAAGTACAAGAGAGCCTTTAACCAGTCCTCCTCCAAGAACTCTGTCAAGTTCCCCATAGCCAGTATGAACTCTTATGGCCTCTTTTCCTTCTACATTTTTAAGCAAAGTTGGCTTTGCAGCTGTTTTTTGCTTTCCATCTGTTCCTACAACTTTTTGCTCTTTTTCTTCATAAAACGTATTCCATTCATTACATGCAGGGCATTTACCAAGCCATTTAGGTGATTCATACCCGCATGAGCTACATACAAATATTGTTTTTGCTTTTGGCATTTTTCAACATCCTTTCTTTTTACGATGGGAACGGTCCTTTTCGTAAAAAAATATATATTTAAAGCCACACAATATACTTCTTTCCATTTTAGTGAAATGGAGCGGACAGCAAAATATTCAATTGAGTCTTGTTCTCAGTAGCGAAGTGAGAACGTGCGAGCGCTGAGTGAGCATTTTGCGAACGAACCGCGAAGTAAAATAGGAAAGAACGTATATTGTGGCTTTGTTAGAAAACATTTTACGATAAGAACCGTCCCCAACGTAAAATTAATATTCCTTATTTCCATTTTTCAAAAATACAAGTAATTCTATAAATACTGCATGTGACCAAGCAAGTCCAATAACCCATTTTTCATTCAAATCACTATTTGATTGTTCTGCTAAGAATCCTTGTGGTGTAGCGCTTTGTACTATAAAGTTCAAGCACTCATTTGCTCTTTTATCATCACCAGCAGCATGGAAATATAGTCCCATCCAGCCTGTTGCAATTATCCAAGGATTATTACCACCAAGGTATCCATCTCCTTGGTATCTTAAATATCCTCCTGAATAAGTTCTTAATGTCATATTTATTTGGTCAACTGTGTTTTGCACTACTTTTTCATTTAAATCAAATACTCTAAATGGGAATACCCCCGCTATAACACTTATATCCACTAGTCTATCTGTTGTATTTCTTAATAAAACATTCATATGTTTATCTACTAAATTATCTAATATATATTTTTTAATTTCTCTTTTATATTCTTCTAATTTCTTTTTGCATTTTAAAATATCATCTTGTTTTAATCTATTTTTTGCAAATAAATCATATACTTCATCATATGTTTTTATCATTGAATCAAATGCTGAATATATTGCAGATAATGAATATAAATGTATTCCCTCTGTATTTTCCCATAAGTCATAGCTTGGATGTTTATATATTTCATCTCTTTCTTTATAGTTATAATCTTTTTCTAATTCCATTCTAACTTTATCTTCAGTTTCTTCTTTACCTAAGATATAGTCCATATATTTTTCAAGGAATTTTGTCCCCTTTTCTAGCATTTTTAAGTTGTCTTTTAAGAATTTTGTATCCTTCTTTCCTGTTTTTCTTTCCATAACTAGAAAGTGCCTATATGCTCCATATACTACTGTTGCTGTTTCATCTATTTGATATCCCCAGCAAGGTGCTAGTCTTCCATCTGTATAAAATCTTTGCTCCCACATTCCATTTTTTTCTTGTGTTTTTCTTAAAAAGTTTTCATACAACTTTTTGGACATATTTTCAAATCCTATAAAGTCTAAAGCTTTATATACTAATACTGAATCTCTAGGCCAGCAATATGCATATCTACCTGATTTATCTCTTTCTTCATCAACTTCAACAGAAGCAGAAATTCCACCTGTTCTTTCATTTATTAATAATGCCATAAGTAATATTGTTCTTTTATATATTTGAATTATTTTATCCATATAATCTGAACCATCATGCTTCAAATTTAATGTATCATGGTCTTCAACGTATTTTTTCCAATGTTTTATTACTTTGTTTATTTCCTTATTTACATCTATTCTTCTAACTTTTTCTATTTGTTCTTGTATTTCAGTTAGGCTATCATCCCCTGAAGAAATATATATGTACATGCAAAATTCTCTTGTTTCACCTGGTTTAAGTATTCCTAAATCATAGCTTATAGCTGAATCAGAGCTCATTCCTATATAGTCTTTATCATAAATATTTCCTGATTTTATATTATTTTCTACATTATTCAACTGATGGCTATATAATTTTTCCTTAGAAAATGTTGCACAAGTATAATTATGACTATATTGTATTAAAGCATCATTTGAAATCATACCACCTGCTGTATTATTGTATGATGAAAATACTTTTGAATGCACCAAAAATTTCAAATCTAAATCTATATTATTTGCATTTTCAAATGTATATTTTTTTAGCAATATATCTTGACTAATCATAGCACAGTCAATTTGTTTTACTTTTAAATTAAAATAGGTATTTTCTATATCTGTTACTAAAACATTAGTATCATCTTCATAATATTGATTATATCTATTATTTACATCATTATGTAAATAAATTATATCAGAATCATTTATTTTTACCCCTATATGATAAAAATCTGAATATTGCATGTAATCTGGAGAAGGGTAATATAATCTTAATAATTCTCCATATTTGCTAAATGTAGCAATTAAATCTTTGTTCCCTATAAATGCATCATTATAATACTTTTTTTTCATTTGAATTTACTCCTTATATAAAATTTTTATTTGTACTAAATCTTCAATATACATTCTTTCACATTTCGCCGCGCGGGTCGCTATTCGCTCCAGCTTGCACGTTGCGCTCCGCTCCTACGTCGCCTACGCTCACTTGAAATGCTCAAGAAGTATATTGCAAGATTTAGTAATTAAATATTTTAATTTACTTATTTTTCATTATCTCAATAATTTGTTTTCTTAAATCATTTACTTTGTTGTTCAATTTTACCATATCGTCATCATAATTAGAAGACAATCTAATATTTTCTTTTAAGCTATGCTTCATTTCTTCTATTTCACTTTCTAAAGCTTCCATTTTGTCTAATATATCAATTCTTTGTTTTTGTTTATTAGCAGGATTTACACAATGTTGACATTTTTCTAAAGTGCTGTCCAAAGTATAAGTTTCTCCATATTTAGGTATAGTTACTCCAATATTTGTAGTTTCTTCTATTTTTTGCTTTAATACATCTTGTGAATGAGGTTCACCATGTACTAAAAATATGTGCTCCGGCATTTTTGTTGTAAATGAATATACAAAATTTAATAGCCACTCTTGGTCAGCATGTCCTGAATATCCTTCTATATATTCTATTCTAGCTTTAACAGCAAATTCTTCGCCAAGTATTTTTACCTTTTTTTCACCATCAACAATTCTTCTTCCAAGTGTTCCCGGTGCTTGATAGCCAACAAAAAGTATTGTACTTTTAGGATTCCATATATTATGCTTTAAATGATGTTTTATTCTACCTACATCGCACATACCACTTGCTGAAATAATTATACATGGCTCGTTCGATTCATTTAAAGCTTTTGATTCTTCTACTGTTTGTGTAAATGTTAATCCCGGAAAATCTAATGGATTATCTCCCCTCTTTATGAACTCCTGTATTTCAGGTTTAAACAAATCCATATTTGCTCTAAATACTTCTGTTGCTGATGTTGCAAGTGGGCTATCTACATAAACTTTTGCTTTCATAAGTGTATCATACTCTTTTGCAAAAGCCTCATCATTTTTTCTTAAATCTTTAATTTTGTCTAGTTCGAATAATATTTCTTGAGTTCTACCTACTGCAAATGATGGAATTACTACTGTTCCGCCATCGTCCAAAGTCTCTGAAACTATGTCCAAAAACATAGAAGCTTTTTGGTCATTTTTTAGATGTAATCTATCTCCATAAGTTGATTCCATTATTAAATAATCTGCATTTTCTATCATTGTAGGACTTGAAAGCAATGGTATATCATTATTTCCTATATCTCCACTAAATACAACCTTTTTAGTTTCTCCATTTTCTTTAACCCATATTTCAATTATACTTGAGCCAAGCATATGACCTGCATCATTAAATCTAGCTGAAATATTCTCATCAATTTTTACAATTTCATCATACTTTACTGGTACAAATAACTCCATTGAGTTTTCAGCATCTTCTACAGTATAAAGTGGTTCTATTGGCTTTTGTCCATTTCTTTTCCTCTTTTTATTTTTTATTTCATTTTCTGACTCTTGTATATGACCACTATCTGGAAGCATTATAGAACATAAATCTCTTGTCGCTTTTGTAGCATATATTGGTTTTCTATATCCTTCTTTATACAATTTTGGTATTCTTCCCGAATGATCTATGTGGGCATGAGTTAAAAGCATAAAGTCTATTGTGTTTATGTCATAATCAAATGGTTCATCATTAAGTAATTCTTCCTCATATTTTCCTTGATGCAAACCACAGTCCACTAAAAATCTTTTTCCTGCGCCTTCTACTAAGAAATTTGAACCAGTAACCGTTTCTGCTGCACCTAAAAATGTAACTTTCATAAATTCCTTTTCCAAAGATAAATTTATATCTTTTGTAATAAATTTAGGTTTTACGGCTTTACCTATAAACCTTAGTCAAAAATCTTGACTTTTTTTGTTTTTCTCAAATGTATGTTGCTTCCTTGTGGAAGTTCTACTTCATTTGTGCTATCTAAAATATCTCCATCATATATTTCTGAAATCAATTTACCATCTTGTACATTTAACTTTATTGACAAACTTTCTATAGAAATATTTTTTGTTTCAAAAATGCTTTTCAACAATAAATAATCTGTTTCTGGGTTATTAGATATTGGAGTTATTATGTTTTTTTCAATACATTTTTTTATTGTATTTTTTTCCAAATCTTTAAAGTCAACTATATCTTTCATAAGCTTATTCTTACTAACCGGTAAATATTTTAAATACCTTATTTTATAAATATAATCTATTAATCTATCTTTTTCATTTATATCATTTAACATTTTGCTAAATTCTTCAAAGAATGTTTTTTGTAAATCCTCGATTTTTATATTATTTATCTCTTCAAAATAGTTAATTTTATCAATTATTTCCTGTTTTATTTTTACAAATTCTATAGGATTTTGTAGCTTATTGTATTCTTCTATTTCCTCTAAAATATCTTGTCTTTGCTTTTGAATCATTTCTTCATAATGACTAACACTAAATATCTTTTTTTCATTAGGTAAATCTTTGTTATGCTTAATGTAGGCATCTCGCAAATCCTTTGGGTTGTTTAGCTGTTCATCTATTTCTTTTATTTTGCTAAGTAATTCTTTTTTGGTTTTACTAATGTTTTCTATATATTCTTGTCCCTTTTCCATCTCCTCAAGTTTTTCTTTGTATTTACTTAAATTTTCTTTAGTAATTTTAGCTTGATTTTCATCATAATCTAAGTAAAACTTAGTAGCTAATTTTTGCATTTTATCTAAAACGTCAGTAGTTACAACATTATGCAACTTTTCTATATTGCTAGATTTTAAATTATTCACATATTTTTCACCAAGTAAATATATTAAATCTGTATAAATCGCATTACATTCTAGACTTTCAATTTCAGCTATTATTTGAGACCAAGAAAATCCATTAAAATCTCTTATTACTTCTGAACTTGAAATGCATCTACCAATTTGAATTGCTCCAAGCATTGCTTTATCTTTTAAATCCAAATTAGCATTAATATTGTCTAATCCTGCCTTTATTATGCTATATAGTACAACTTTCTCATTAGGAAAAAATATAACTTTTTGTTCTTTATTGTATTTATTATCTGGTTCTTCTTCTACTATTTTACATCTTGACTTTGTTAATTCTTTTTCCAACTCTGAATTTGGTTTTGCTATTTCTATCTCTTTGCAATATTTTTTTACTATATCAATTATAATTTCTAAAAATTCTTCTTTTGAAGGTACTTCTCTTTTTACAGTTTTATAGTCATTATATGCTCCGTCTACTTTATAAAGCATACTAAGCAAAAGGTTTTGAGCTTCTCTCTCAAACCTTTTGCTTTCGCAAATTTCTTCTAATTCTTCACTATAATCTCTTTGTAAAAGTTTTGACTTCAACTTGGTTCTCCTTTGTAGTTTTTTATTATATTAAAAGTATTCGATGTTACAATTCACAGTTTCTTTTTTAGATAAGCTTCAATATATGTTCTAGAGCATTTCAGCGAACGAGAGCAGTCACAGCAATTATGACCTGTAATACGGGTTATCTGCGAAGTGGAGCGGGCAAGCTGGAGCGAAGCGACCCGCGCAGTGAAATGCGGAAGAATGTATATTGAAGCTTAAGAAAAAAATGATTTAACAGTGAATTGTAACTCTCAATTATACAATCATAATGTACTAAAAATTTTATTCTTCTGTAGTAGCACTTTCAACTTCAATCGTGTTGTTATCAGTAGAAACTTGGGAATCTGCCGGTGCCATTTTTAGTTCTTGCCATCTTTCTTTAGACATCAATACTTCTCTTGGTTTGCTTCCTTGGTATCCCGATATGATGCCTCTTTGTTCCATTTGGTCTATTATTCTACCGGCTCTAGCATAACCAACTTTAAATCTTCTTTGTATAAATGATGTTGAAGCTTGTCCAGTTTCTACAACTAAATCTATTGCCTCATCTAGTAATGGGTCTGTGTCGTCTTCTTCCTCATCTTCTACTGCTGCCTTTTCAGGTTCTCCACTCTTTTCAATAGATTCAATTATATCTTCATCGTATTGTGTTTCACCGTCTTTTTTCAAGAACTTAACAATATTTTCAACTTCTTTATCCGAGATAAATGCTCCTTGAATTCTTACGGGCTTTGGCGCTCCTGATGGATAGAAAAGCATATCTCCTTTTCCTAAAAGTTTTTCAGCTCCTGCACTATCTAATATAGTTCTTGAATCTACTTGTGATGATACTGAAAATGCAATTCTTGATGGTATATTAGCTTTTATTATACCGGTAATTACGTCAACTGATGGTCTTTGTGTAGCAATTACTAAATGCATACCCGCTGCCCTTGCCATTTGTGCTAATCTACATATAGCATCTTCAACATCTTTTGCTGCAACCATCATTAAATCTGCAAGCTCATCTATAATAATAACTATTTGTGGTAGTTTTGGATTACCTTCTTTTTCGGCTAAAGCGTTATAGCCTTTCATATCTCTAACTTTTTTCTCTGCAAATAAACTATATCTTTTAACCATTTCTTGAACAGCCCAAGCTAGCGCTCCTGCTGCTTTTTTAGGGTCTGTTACAACTGGAATTAATAGATGTGGTATTCCATTATATACTGAAAGCTCAACTACTTTAGGGTCTATCATAAGAAGTTTTACTTCGCTTGGTTTTGCTTTATATATTATGCTTGTAATTAAAGTATTTATACATACTGATTTACCTGAGCCAGTTGCACCAGCAATAAGTGTGTGTGGCATTTTGGCTATATCTGTAACTACAATTTCACCTGCAACATCTTTTCCAAGTGCAAATGCAAGCTTTGACTTGCTATTTATAAATTCATCTGATTCTATTATATCCCTTAAAGGTACCATATTTTTCTCTTTATTTGGTACTTCTATACCAACAGTATGTTTACCAGGTATAGGTGCTTCAATTCTTATAGTTTCAGCCTCTAGTGCTAGAGCGATATCGTCTGATAGGTTAGCTATTTTGCTAACTCTTACACCTTCTGCTGGTGCTAGCTCATACCTTGTAATCGCTGGACCTACTGATACATTCTCAACCTTTGCAGACACACCAAAACTATATAGTGTTCTTCTTAGCTTTTCAGCCGTAGCCAAAAGTCTCTTTTCACTATTTTGGTCAGTTTTATTTTCTCCCTCTTCTAACAATGTGATAGGAGGAAACTCATAGTGTTCATCATGAACAGTTATTCCGTGGTCAAGTTGTAAAACTTCTTTAGTTTTAGCCTCTTTTTCTTCCTCTTGGCTAGTAAATAAATCATCTCCTGATGCAGGTACTACTGCTTGCCTTGAGCTATTTGCATTTTTCTTAGAAAAGATTGATGCATCCAAATTATCTTTTGAATGGTCATACTTTTTAGGTTCATTTAAATTTATAGTAATTTGTTCTTCTAAATTTTCTTTGTTTCTTGCTTCTCTTTCTTGTTTTTCTCTTAATCTTCTTTCTTTTCTAGTTTCTTGTCTTTCTGGTTCTACATTTGCTACATTTTGTTTTTGTTGCTCTTTAATCTGCTCTCTTTCTTTACTTCTTTTAGCTTGTTTTTCAGCAAATTTATCTATCGAATTAGAAATTGCATCTGCTGGATGAAGTCCAAATATAAATACTAAAGCAATTAAACATACTCCTATTGAAGCAATTACTGTTCCTAATATTCCTATCAAATTTATTAAGGGTGCTGCTATTGCTGTTCCAAGCACACCTCCACCAATATCCATTGTTCCTAATGTATATGCTTGTTTCAAAATTGTATCTGTCGGTGCCGAAATATCTATATTGCCTTTAGATATTTGATAACAACTGAAAATTACATCTATCAAAATAAGAATACATACAAACATAAAAATTTTAGGTAAATAATATTTTGTATCTTTATCATATGCAATATATAAAGAAAATGCAAAAAGCGCAATAGGCACTAAGTATTTTATATATCCTAATACTCCTCCTAATGCTGGACTAAGGGTTTGTCCCAAATACCCTGATTTTGTATAAATAAGCACAGCAAGCAATATGCTAAGTACTATAAGTATTGCAACTGTAATGTTTAACTTCTTTTGTTCTTGCTTCTTTTTGCTTTTTCTTCCTCTTGGCATTAACTTCTCCTCCGTTTATTTCAATAATACTATTTTATTGTAACATTATTGTTTTTAAATTTCTACTATTTTTAAAAATTTTTTTACTTTTGGGACGGTCCTAAAAATAAAATTTTACGAAAAGGACCGTCCCCAACTTAAAATGAATAGCAAAATAAAATTTTTCGAATAATATATGTTATATGGTAGATAATAATTCGGGGAGGATTTCATGGTTTCATTATGTATTAAAGATAATAACGAAAATATTCAGGATTTTTTAATGAAAAAAATTGGCGAGTCAAATATTCCCGATATATATTATTCTAAACACATTTTCAAAATTTATGAAAATGTTATTGTGCATTATAAAGGAAAAGATTTTGAAAAATTTTACACGTTTTTATCTGACCTCATTTCTGAAGCAATTATTAATTATTATGAACCAATAATTGTAAAACGCTTAATTTTGAAAGATTATTTTTATTTTGAAGCATTAGATAGAAATTCAATTTATCATGAATATACTGCTCTTCATCATAATAGTAAAAAATTTATGAATAAAGATGTTTTAGATTACATTGAAAATCATAAAAGCATTGTTTTAAATGGTTTTGTAAATTTTAGATTATCTAATTACAAAAATTCACTAGAACCTTTGGTTGAAAGTGCAGTTAGCAAATTTGTATTAGATAAAGAGTATTTAGAATTTGTCAGCCTTCTTAAAGGATATGTAGATTCTAAAATTCCTGAGCCAATTAAAATACATTTGATTTACGCTAATAAAGAATCAATTTTGTTAGATGAAAATTTTAATATGCTTGAGCTTGAAGATTTTGATTCTGAGTATTTATCCGATATATCTTTTTCTCAAAATGATTATGCTTTAAATACTTTGATTGGCAAATTACCTGAAAGTATATATATTCACTTAATTTCACCCAAAGATGAATATATTGAGACTTTAGAGCTTATCTTTGGTAAAAGAATTCATATATGCACGGGGTGTGCTATTTGCAGTGCATACAAACTTTTAAATTTAAAATAAGTGTCATTCAATACCAATATACGTTCTTGTCAAATGGGACGGTTCTAAATGACACAAATAAATTTATATTTATTCGCCAAACAATATATCTATTTTCACATTCTCGGCGCGGGTCGCTGCTTGCTCCAGCTTGAGAATGAAAAATAGA
>CAMMLF010000007.1 GCA_946497585.1 uncultured Clostridium sp. | reverse complement strand
GGAAAATTAAGGGCTACATTATGTAACCCTTTTTATTGTATAGGAAAAATTTGATTTTTCCTATACAATAAGGAATAATCAAGTTTTGACTATTAAAAAAACAAAAAAGCGCGAAAAACTAAGAAAAAGCATTTGTCGAAATGTAAAAAATATGGTATTATTATATTATAACTCATTAGAATCAAAGGAAATAAAAAATATATAATTAATACACCAAAGAAATAAAGTAAGAAATAGCTATTATAGGAGGACTAATGGAGGCAGTAAAAAAACATAGCAAAAATGGTGTTAAAGAACGTAAAAAAACTCCAAAGCACGCAAAAACAAAAAAAGACCTACAAGCAGAGCAAAAGGCATTAATACCGGTCAAAAAAGACAGCAAAATAATATATATATTAAAAAATAATTTTATATTTATATTAGGTAGTATACTATTTGTATATAAAGGGCTTCTATTAAACTATTTAATTGAGTTGAGCTTTGAGCCTACAATAATTGGGTATTTAATTAGCGCATCTATGCTAATAATGAGTCCTACAATTAATCACAAAAATAAATCTGGATATTTGTATATGAATATAGTTTATTTTCTAGTAACGATATTAATATATGCTAATTTCCTGTATTATAGCTATTCAACGAACTTCTTGTCTTTCTATCAGATAGGAAACTTGCAATATGGAAAAGAAATTGGTGATGGGCTAATATTATTAATAAATATTAAAAATATTGCTATATTCTTTATAGATAATGTAGTTGTTGCAATATTAAGTATATTTGCACATAAGAGATTAAGAAGAACATATTATAAAAATTGGATATTAAAAAGCATTGTTATAATTGGTTTAATTATATTAAATATTTTTTTAGTAAAAAAATACATAAATAACATATATGAGTCAAAAGGGTATAATAAATCACTAATTGTGCAAAGTGTATCAATATATTATTATCACTATGAAGACGCAAGAGATTATTTGTTAAGTTTGGTGGCTAAGCCAGAAATAGATGAAGAAAGACTAGAAGAAGCATATAAAGAAAATATAAGTCAAAAAGCTCAAACAACAGAATATACAGGTATAGCAGAAGGAAACAATGTTATAATTCTGCAACTAGAAAGTTTGAATGAATATATGATAGGAAAACAAATAAATGGAAAAGAAATAATGCCAAACTTAAATAAATTTTTTAGTGAAAATATATCTTGTACAGATATGTATAACCAAGGATTGGGAACAACAGCCGATTCAGAATTTGAAATGGAAAATTCAATGTATCCATTAGAAAATGGATATGTATTTCAAAAATACTATGGAAACACTTGGAATGATATATATACAACGTTAAGAGCTGAAGGATACTATACATCATTTATGCATCCAAATACAAGTACATTTTGGAATAGGGAAGCGGTATATAATAAAGGATATCACATTGACGAATATAATGATATTACCAGTTTTCCAGATATAGAAAGAGCAGGAGATTTTTATTCAGATGAAGGATTTTTTGAAGAAGCTGTCAATATTATGAGCACATACGAAGAAAACTTTTGCACAACTCTAGTAAGTGTAACAACTCACTTACCATTTTACTTAACAGGAGTATCAAATTTATCAGAAAAACTTACAATAACTGATGAAGATGTAGAGGGCATGACTGATGAAAATTTGAAAAATTACATTATATCATGTAACTTTGTTGACTATGCTTTTGGGAAATTTATGGAGAAACTTGAAGAAACAGGACTAATAGAAAATAGTATAATAGTTGTCTATGGTGACCATGGATGTGGCATAGATTCAGATGATTTATTAGCTTTGTATGTTAATAATGATGACCCATATTCATCTTTTGAATATGATACAAAAGATGTTCATATACCATTTGCAATAAAAATACCTAATGTCGTAACAAACGAAACCATCACAAGATGTGTATCGAAAATAGACATTAAACCAACAATACTAGATTTACTTGGTGTGGAAGATAATTTTTCAATAGGAACAAGTATCTTTTCAGATAAAGACTATTCATTTATAAAAGGATTGGGCTTTATTACGAGTAAATATTACTGTATAAATGATGTTTATTATGATAGAGAAACTTTAGAAGAAATTGAAGAAACGGAAGAATTAGCATTGCTTCAAAGAAAAATGGAAGACGAAATTTACTTGTCTGATACGATAATAAAGAATAATTTGTTTGCACAATAAATTATTTTGCAATTGGCCGAAAACTTGGGATGGAGCGAAGTATGGACAAACTTAAAAATTTGTGCTAAAATATAAAAAGGCGATATTAGAATTTGGATAATATACATAATTAAAAAATAAATTACTTAAATTAGGAGGGGAGAATGAAAAAAGTTATATTAATAGGAGTACCACGCCATAATAATTTGGGTGATAATGCAATAGCAGCAGCAGAAGAAAAATTTATAAAAGAGAATTTACCAGATTATAAATATTATGAAATAGAAGAAGAAAAAGTAAATGAACAATTAAATACAATAAAAAAAGATATAAAAGATGACGATATAATTTTATATCACGGAGGAGGAAACATCGGAGATGAATATTTATATGTTGAAGAAGAGAGAAGAAATTTAATAAAAGAGTTTTCTAATAATTTAATAATAATTCTTCCTCAAACAATATATTTTAAAAATAAAGAAGAATTAGAAAAGTCAAAAGAAATATATGGCAAACATCATAATTTAGTTTTTTGCGCTAGAGAAGAAACCTCGTATAATGTTATGAAAAAAGAATTTAAAAATAATAAAGTTATTCTTGTTCCAGATACAGTTACATATTTAAATGAAACTAAAAATGGAGAAACAAGGAATGGATTACTTTGTATTTTTAGAAATGATACAGAAATAAAAATGACAGAAGAAGAAAGAAAAACTGTAAAAGAACTTGGCAAAAAATATTTTGAAAAAATAGAATATGATGATACAGCTGTAGGTGATCCAATACCTACTAGTGAGAAAAGAGAAGAAAAACTAGAAAAAATGTTTGAAAAATACAGAAGAGCAGAGCTTGTTATTACAGATAGACTTCACGGAATGATATTTGCAGCTATTACTAGTACACCATGTATAGCCTTAAGTAATTATAATCACAAAGTAAAAGATACAGCTAAGTATTTAAGTTACTTAGGATATATAAAGTATATTGATAATATGAATGATTTAGAAAAAAATATAAAAGAATTATTGAATACAAAATATTTACCATATGACAATAAGGAACTAAAAGAAAAGCAAAAACAATTAATTGAAATAATTCGCCAAAATGGATAGGAGGAGAATATCGTGGAATTGAATAAACCAAGATTTACAGTTATAATATGTGCTTATAACGTGGAGAATTACATTGAAAGAGCTATAAATAGCGTGCTATCACAAGACTATAAAAATTATGAATTGATTATATCAGATGATTGCTCAACTGATAATACAATGGAAATAATAAAAAAATATATAAACGAAAATGTAAAATTAGTAAAGACACCATCTAATACTGGAACTGCAGGAGGAACAAGAAATGCAGGATTAGAAAAAGCAAATGGAGAATATATTATATTTTTAGACGGAGACGATACCTTATATGATGAAAATGTGTTGAAAAATATTGATAAAGTAATAGGACAAGACACTCCAGATATAGTATATTTAGGATTTCAAGACGTTGGACAAGGTAATAAAGAAAGAATATCAACTCAAGAAAATTCTACAAAAATTGCAAGATTAACTTGTGATTTGAATTTTTCTGTATCAAGTAGATGCTGGAACAAAGAATTTTTAGATAAAAATAATATGAGATTTGTGCAAGGAATGTATTATGAAGATGAAGTATTTTGCATAAAAGGAACTATTTTGTCAAAGTCAACAAAATATAGTTCTATGAAAGTATTTAAATATTATAGAAATAGAAAAGGTAGCGTTATGAGCACTCCATCAGTAAAAAAATGCTCAGATTGGTACAGAATGCTTGCAGAAGTAACTGATCTATATTCAATTACACCTAAAGAGTACAAGCCATATTTATTAAGCTTTATAAAAAATGAAAACGAAACTATTCCAGCAAGAATAGCAGCAATATTAAAATCTATGGAATGTGGAGGACCTATAGAAAGATTGCCTAAAAGGAATTACAAATTTAAGGAGTTCTTTGATAATGAAAACTAAATTATATATAGTTAGGCATGCAGAAACAATTGGTAACATAGAAAAAAGATTAACAGGTAGAAAAGATTATGAACTTACAGAAAAAGGACTTGCGTCCACAGAAAAACTTGCTAAAAGATTATCAAATATTAAATTTGATGTAATGTATTCAAGCACATCAAATAGAACGGCGAAAACTATTGAGCCATTAGCAAAATTGAATAACCTAAAAATCATTCAGTTAGACGATTTGTGTGAAATGTATTTTGGAGATTATGATGGCTGGAAATGGGAAGATGTAAATAAACTTAGTCCACAAATAAAACAGAGACAAAACGAAATAAATGAAATAAGTGGAATACCAAATCAAGAATCAATGGAAGATGCAAGCAAAAGAGAATATGACTGCATTAAAAGAATTTGTGAAAAAAATGCAGGAAAAAATATCTTAATATGTTCTCATGGAGTTGTAATAGAGGGATTTTTGAGACAAATAACAGGTATACCATTTAATGATGAGAGAGAAAAATATTGCCAACATAATGTGGCATTGAACATTCTAACTTATGAAAATGGAAAATTTGAAATAGATTTATTAGCAGATACATCATTTCTAAAAAATGACCTTTAATATAAAAAAAGTTGTTCTACTATGGAGGATAGGTAATAAAATGCGAAATTCATTAATTTCAATAATTGTACCAGTATATAAAGTGGAAAAATACTTAAAAAAATGCTTAGATAGCATAATAAATCAAACTCATAAAAATCTTGAAATAATAATTGTAGATGATGGGTCACCTGATGGGTGCCCTAATATTTGTGATGAATATTCTAAAAATGATGATAGAATAAAAGTAATCCATCAAAAAAATATGGGACTTTCAATTGCTAGAAATAACGGAATAAAATTAGCAACAGGAGAATATATTGGTTTTGTAGATAGTGACGATTTTATAGAACCAACAATGTATGAAGACTTATATAATGCAATAATAAAAAACAATGCTCAAATGAGTATTTGTAATTTTAATGTGATTACAAATAAGGACAAATATAAAAGAAATGATTATCCAGAAAATAAAACATATGATAAAATGGAGATTTTAAAAGAAATTTTATTAGATAAAAATATACAAAGCTATGCATGGAATAAATTATATAAAAAAGAATTATTTGATGGAATACAATATCCTGCTGGGAAAAAGTATGAAGATATAGGTACAACTTTTTATCTTGCAGAAAAATGCGACAAAATACAATTAATAGGGAAGGCAGAATATAATTATATAAACAGAAATGACAGCATAGTTTTTAATTTTGATGAGCAAACTATTTTAGATTATACAGAAATAATAATGGAAAGATATGAATATGTTAACGAAAAATATCCTTCATTAAGAAAGTATAATTTTTTCTATTTGGTTAAAACCTTAACTACAGCATATAATGATGCATTCATAATAAATGATATTAGTGATAAGTTAAAAACTCGATTACAAATATTAAATAATAGAGTGAAAGAAGGATTACAAAAATATAGCATAGAAAACTTTAAAGAATGAAAGTTTAGATAAAAACTTGTAAAAATTTGTCAAAAGCTATTGCAAAATGTCGAAAATAGTAATATCATATTAACAATGGAAAAAGTTGGGTATGAGGAGAAAAATATGAACATTGCATTATTTAACGAAAACGCTTTGCAAATTAGCACTGTTATAGTAATTTATACAGCTATAACAACAATATTACAAAACAAAATACTATCTTATGTATTAAATATAAGTAAAAAAGAAATAAAAAGAACTTGGATGGTTCAAACCGTCCTTGTTTCTTTTATACGTATGGCTACTCCTATGCCATATTCTATAATATTAGAAGTGGCTGTGCAAATGCTAATTTACAAATTGGTATTAAATCTAAAATTCGAAAAACTTATAATTCTAGAAGAAATAAATTTAATAATATCTACTAGCGCGAATTTAATCTGCGCAAAAATTAATCAAACAAATTTGTTTTCTCAAATTTCAAGCAATATAGTAATGTTTATAATCGCGGGTTTTATAGCCATTTTTATTTATGCACTTTTACTTATCTTGGTCAAAAAAATAAAATTAAAAATCACACTTCCAGATAATATAAATGAAAAGACAAAAAATCAAATAATTGAAGTAAGTGTCATTTCGTCAGTACTAATACTTATTAATGAAATAAGTTTATTTGAAATGCTTAATATACTTCCAACGCCAATATATTTTTTAGCAATTATTGTATTTATTTGTTATTATATCATTACTGCAATAAGCATAAAGAAAACTGTTCAAATAGAAACAGAGCAATGCAAAGTAAGTGAACTGGAGGGAAGTAATACAAGATTAAAAGAAAGTTTTGATGATATTTGTTCTTTCAGACACGATATGAAAAATATTATGCAAGGATTAGGCGGATATATAGCAGCAAAAGATATGGATGGACTTACAAATATGTATAATGAGTTTATATGCGATTGCAAAGGAGTAAGAAATGTAGAAAGTTTTGAAAGCCTTGCAAAGTCCAGCCCAGCAATCTATAACATAGTAAACAACAAATACATAGAAGCAAAAAAGTATGGAATAACCATAAATGTGGATGTGTATGTAAATTTAAATATCCTAAAAATCAAAATTTATGAACTATGCAGAGTACTTGGAATTTTAATAGATAATGCAATAGAAGCTACAAAAGAATGTGAAAATAAGCAAATAAGTATCAAATTTATAAAAGATAGCTACAACAATAGAAATTTAGTAATTGTAGAAAATCCTTGCAAAAACACACTACTAGATTTATCTAAATTAAAACAAAAAGGTTTTACAACCAAAAAAGATAAGCGTAGCCATGGACTTGGACTATGGAGAGTAAACAAAATAGTGCAAAAGAATGAAAACTTGCGTTTAGCTACTTCACGCGAGGAAGGAGGAATTTTCAGACAACAATTAGAGATTTATAATTGGAAGTAATAGGAACTGAATTTTATGTTACTATTCACAGTTTATATTATTTTTATAAAGGCGACAATATATGTTCTAGAGCATTTCAAGTGAGCGCAGACGACTTTGGAGCGGAGCGCAACGTGCGAGCGCCTGAGTGAGCCATGTGAACGAATCGTGAAGCGAAATGCGGAAGAATGTATATTGGAGCCTTAGTAGAGAATCTTAACTGTGAATAGTAACTTTTATTCCAAAAAAACAAGATTATTTCGCATATAATCTTGTTTTTTTAATAAAATAAGTTATATAATAGAATAAGTATAATTTATTTTTATAAGGAGGGGTATGGCGTAAAAACCATACAAGAAGTTTATGAATTTAAAAAATATTATCGCAGGAATCGAAGGACTAAAAGCTAAAGGAAATTTAGATGTAGAAGTAAACAACATAAGCACAGACTCTAGAAACATAAAGCAAGGAGATATGTTTATAGCAATAAAAGGCTTTGACACAGATGGACATAAATACATACAATCAGCAATTCAAAATGGTGCAAAAGTTATTTTAATTGACGAGTCTGAACTAAAAAATGTAATGAACATAATACCTCAAGATGTAGTTTTAATAACTTCACCAGACTCAAGAATTGCAACAGCATTTATAGCTTGCAACTACTATGACAATCCATCAAGAAAAATGCAAGTTATAGGTGTTACAGGTACAAAAGGCAAAACAACAACTACATTTATGATAAAATCAATTCTAGAAAAGCAAGGCATAAAAACAGGTTTAATTGGAACTATTGCTGCATATTCAGGTAACAAAAAGTTAGAAGATAGTGATAGAACAACTCCAGACAGTATTAAATTACAAAGCTTATTCGCTCAAATGGTAAAAGACGGATGCACAGCTTGTGTAATGGAAGTTTCATCACAAAGTTTAAAATTACATAGGGTAGATGGCACAGACTTTAACATAGGCATATTTACTAATTTTTCAGAGGATCATATTAGTGAAAAAGAACATCCAGATATGGAAGATTACTTTAACTCAAAAGTTAAATTATTTCAAATGTGCAAATATGGCTTTATAAATGTTGATGATATAAATACAATAAGAGTACCAAAACTTGCTCCAAATTGTATATTTAGAACATATGGAATAGATAATGAAAGCGATTTACTTGCAAAAGACATAACAATTACAAATTCATATGTAGATTTTAGAGCCAAAGTAAATGGAAAAAATGAAAGAATAAAAACAGACATTCCCGGTAGATTTAGTGTGTACAATAGTTTAGCTGCAATTTCAGTTGCAGAAAAATTAGGATGCACTACAGAAAATATTAAATCAGCATTAGAAACAGTTAAAGTACCAGGAAGAAGCGAACTTGTAGACAACAAACTTGGCTTAACTATTATGATAGATTATGCTCATTCACCAGAAAGTTTAGAAAACATATTACAAGCTGTTAAATCATATACTAGAGGTAGGGTAATATCAGTTTTTGGATGTGGAGGTGATAGAGACAAAACAAAAAGACCTTTAATGGGCGCTATATCAGGTAAAATAGCAGCTTACACAATAATAACTTCAGACAATCCAAGAACAGAAGACCCGGAAACAATTGTAAAAGAAATTGAAGAAGGTATTAAAAAGACAAGTAATAGATATGAGTGTATAGTAGATAGAACAGAAGCTATAAAAAAAGCTATAAAAATGGCAAATAAAAATGATATAATAGTTTTAGCTGGTAAAGGCCATGAAACATATCAAGAAATAAATCATGTAAAACATCATTATGATGAAAGAGAAATAGTAGCACAAATCATAGATGAGATGGAAAACGACGAATCAACAAAGACTACTAAAAAATAAATTAAATCACGGGCAAAGCACGTGAATAAAAATAAATGAAAGGCTAAACGAAGCACGTAAACGTTTTAAAAACGCTTAGGGGGAAATACAAATGAGTTTTCAAATAAAGATATTATTATTATCTTTTGCAGTAAGCATAGTAATATCATTAATAGTAATACCGATACTTAGAAAATTAAAAGTAGGGCAATCAGAAAGAGAAGACGGACCACAATCACATTTAAGGAAAAAAGGAACTCCTACAATGGGAGGACTTATATTAATAATAACCACATTATTACTTAGCGCATTTTTATATATAGATTATGCTGGGGACGAACCAGAAATAGCGACAAGGCTATTACCAATGGTCTTTGTTACAATTGGATTTGGACTAATAGGCTTTATAGACGATTTTAAAAAAGTTGTATTACATAATACAGATGGATTAAGCCCAAAACTAAAAATGCTAGGGTTAATGGTTATAGCAGTTGCATATGTAGTAATGTTAATATTTAACTTTGAAAATGGAACAGACATATATATACCATTTGTAAACAAATACATTACACTACCATTATGGTTATACATACCATTTGCAGTAATAGTAATTTTGGCTACAACAAATGCAGTTAATTTGACAGATGGAATAGATGGTTTGTCAACAAGTGTCACAACAATAATACTTACTTGTTTAACAGTAATTTCAATAATATGGGATATAAAAGAAACAACAATATTTGGATGCATTATGATTGGGTCTGCATTAGGATTTTTACTATTTAACTTGCACCCAGCACATGTATTTATGGGAGATACGGGTTCATTGCTTTTAGGTGGAGCTATAGCAGGAATTGCACTTTATTTAAAATTACCATTATTATTAATTATAATTGCAATAGTGCCTGTAATAGAAACAGTTTCAGTAATTTTGCAAGTAGCATATTTCAAAAAAACAGGAAATAGATTGTTTAAAATGGCACCAATACACCATCACTTTGAACTTTCGGGATGGAAAGAAAATAAGATTGTTTCAATATTTAGCTTAATAACACTTATAATGTGTATGGTGGGAATAATGGCGATTTAGAAAAACTTGATTACAAATCATAATATATTTCCAAATCAGAGCCAATATATATTCTTAATTAAAGAAAGGATGAGTAAATGCAGGTAGCAACTAAAAAAGTTACTAAAAAGAAAAGTGGTAACCAAAATGATTCTAAAAGCAAATTTAATTTATCATCTTTAAAATCTGGTAATCGAGTAGATTTACCTTTGTTAATTGTAGTCTTAATGCTTGTAGCATTAGGTTTAGTAATGGTGTTATCTGCTAGTAGTCCATCAGCATTGGCCGAATCAGGAAATAGTTATACATATTTTAGAACACAATGCATTGCAACAGTAATGGGATTAGTATTTATGTTTATCTTATCAAAAATAAATTATGATATATACAAACATTTTTACAAATTAATATACATATTATCAATTGCAATATTATTTCTTGTACTATTGCCAGTAATAGGTTCAGATGCAAATGGTGCAAGAAGATGGATAAATATTGGAATTGGTATTCAGCCATCAGAGATAACAAAAATAGGTTTAATAATTTGGGTAGCAGGATACTATAGTGACCCAAACAATAAAATAGAAGGAATATGGAAATCTTGCCTAAAACCATTAATTGCAGTAGGAATACCAATACTGGTATTATTACTTGTACAAAACCATTTAAGTGCAGGAATAATTATAGGTTTGGTTACAGTTGTTATGATAATAATGAGTGGATGCAAACTCAGATACTTAGGAGCTTTAGCATGTACAGCTTTAGGAGCTTGTGCAATTGCATTCCCATTTGTAAAAGATAAGTTAATGAGCAGCTTTAGGTCTGACAGAATTATGGCGTGGCTTGACCCTTGGGCAAATACAAGTGGAACATCTTATCAAACCGTTCAAGGACTATATGCCATAGGTTCAGGAGGGTTATTTGGAGTAGGATTAGGAGAAAGTACTCAAAAATACTTATACATACCAGAAGCACACAATGACTTTATATTTGCTATTTTAGCTGAAGAACTAGGATTTGTAGGTTGTGCAGTAGTACTTGCATTATTTACAGTGTTAATAGTAAGAGGAGTACTTATAGCAATAAGAGCAAAAGATAGTTTTGGAAGTTTAATAGCAATAGGCATTACTGCATTAATTGCAGTACAAGTAATATTAAACATAGCGGTTGTAACAAATACAATACCAAATACCGGAATTTCACTTCCATTCTTAAGCTATGGAGGAAGTTCACTAGTTATATTATTATCAGCAATGGGAATACTTATGAATATATCTAGGTCAGCGAAAAAAATATAGGAGGATTTATGAAAGTTGTAATAGCTGCAGCTGGAACAGGAGGGCATATAAATCCTGGAATAGCAATTGCTAATAAAATAATGAAAGAAGAGCCAAACTCTAAGATAATATTTATTGGAACAGCCAGAGGATTAGAAACAAATTTAGTTCCAAGAGCAGGATATGAGCTAAAAACAATAGATTCATATGGAATATCTAGAGAGTTAAGCATAAAAAATGTAAAAAGATTAGCAAAAACTATTCATTCTATTACTGAGGCAAAAAATATACTTAAGGAATTTAAACCAGACTTAGTAATTGGTACAGGTGGGTATATTTGTATATCAGTTTGCATTGCAGCTAAAAAGCTAAAAATACCATACATAATTCATGAAAGCAATGTACTTCCAGGTGTAGCTACAAAAATGCTTTCAAAAAAAGCTGAAAAAATCTTAGTAGGATTTAAAGAGGCAAAAGATCGATTACCAAAGGCAAAAGAAATTGTTTACACTGGCACGCCAACCAAAGTAAAAAAATTAAACTTAACTAAAGCTGAAATAAATAGTAAAAAACAAGAGCTAGGATTTTTAAAAGAAAAGCCACTGGTATTAGTTTTTGGCGGAAGTCAAGGTGCGCAAAGTATAAATAAAAGTATGACAGACATTATAAAAAACAAAATGAATACAAATTATCAAATAATATGGGCTGCAGGACCAGAGCAATACGAAAAAGTAAAACAAGATTTACTAAAAGAAAATATGGACATAGATAAAATAAATGGTATAAAAGTAATGCCATACATATATAATATGGAAGAAATAATGAATATAGCAGATTTAATCGTTTCAAGAAGTGGAGCAATGACTGTGACAGAAATTGAAAATGTAGGCAAACCAGCAATATTCATACCATTTCCATTTGCAGCAGAAAATCATCAAGAATATAATGCAAGAGTATTAGAAAAACAAAATGCAGCAAAAGTAATATTAGACAAAAGCTTGACAGCAGAGCTTTTAAATGCTACAATAACAAAATTGGCGAAAGATAGAAGTGCATTAGAAACAATGGGGACAAATGCACATAAGCTATCTACAAAAAATGTAGAAGATAAAATTTATAATGAATTGAAAATGTAATATTACAATAGGGCGCTAAAAGCTTCAGAATATATATTGTAGCTTTCTAAAAAATACTGTGAATTTTAAAAAAATGAGAGGATTAAAAAATGGCAGACAAATTAATAATTGTGGAATCTCCTTCAAAAGCAAATACAATAAAAAAGTTTTTGGGAAGCAATGTAAAAGTAGTTGCTTCAATGGGACATGTTAGAGATTTGCCCAAATCAAAACTAGGTATAGATGTAGAACATGATTTTGAACCTCAATATATCAACATTAGAGGCAAAGCAAATTTAATAAATAGTTTAAAAAAGGATGCAAAAAATGCAAAAGTAGTATACTTAGCAACTGACCCTGACCGTGAGGGTGAGGCAATTGCTTGGCATTTAGCGTATCTTTTAGGCATACCAGAAGATGCTGTTTGTAGAGTTACATTTAATGAAATTACAAAAGAAACAGTAAAAGAATCAATAAAAAAACCTAGAAAGATAGATAAAAATTTAACAGATGCACAACAAGCAAGACGTGTATTAGATAGAATAGTAGGTTACAAAATAAGTCCTATACTTTGGAAAAAGGTAAAAAGAGGTTTATCAGCAGGTAGAGTACAATCTGTTGCAGTAAAACTAATTGTAGACAGAGAAAATGAAATTGAAAATTTCATACCAGAGGAATATTGGAACATATTAGCTACACTTTCTAAAAATGATGATAAATTCATAGCAAGATTCTATGGAAAAGATGGCAAAAAAATAGAGCTTCATAAAAAAGAAGAAGTAGATGAAATTTTGCAAAACTTAAAAAATGCAAAATATATTGTAACAGATGTAAAAAAAGGTGAGAAGAAAAGAACACCAGCACCACCATTTACAACAAGTACAATGCAACAAGAAGCTTCAAGAAAATTAAGCTTTCCTATTAGAAAAACAATGCAAGTTGCACAAAGACTTTATGAAGGAGTTAAAGTCGAAGATAGGGGCACAGTTGGTTTAATAACATATATGAGAACAGACTCAACAAGAATTTCAGAAGAAGCAAGAAATGCTGCAAAAACGCATATTACAAATAAATATGGTGCAAACTATTATGAAAATAGATATTATAGAACAAAGGCTGGAGCTCAAGATGCACATGAAGGTATAAGACCAACATATATAGATTTAGAACCAGAAAAAATAAAAGACTCATTAACACCAGATGAATTTAAATTATATAGATTAATATATAATAGATTTATCGCAAGTCAAATGGCGCCAGCAGTATATGATACAATATCTGCAAATATAGATGCAAACAATTATAATTTTAGAGCTAGTGGACAAACACTTAAATTCAAAGGATTTATGACATTATATGTAGAAGACAGAGATGATAAAACAAACGAAGACGAAGAAAGCCACATACCTGATTTAGTAAAAGGTGAAGAGGTCAAAAAAGAAAAACTAGATGCAAAACAAAGCTTTACAGAGCCACCACCAAGATATACAGAAGCAAGTTTGGTAAAAGCACTGGAAGAAAAAGGTATAGGAAGACCAAGTACTTATGCTACAATAATATCAACAATATTAGATAGAAGATATGTTCAAAAAGAGCAAAAGCAACTTGTACCAACAGATTTAGGAAAAGTTGTAAACAAACTATTAGTAGAAAATTTTGGTGATATAGTAAATGTAGAATTTACAGCTGACATAGAAAATCAGTTTGATGAAATTGCAGAAGGAAAAGAACCTTGGAAACAAGTTATAAGAGAGTTTTACACACCTTTTGAACAAGAAGTGGAAAAAGTAGACAAAGAATTAGATCATGTGAAGTTAGAGGAAGAAGTTACAGATATTCCTTGTGAAAAATGTGGAAGAATGATGGTCGTTAAATACGGAAAATATGGCAAATTCTTAGCTTGTCCTGGTTACCCTGAATGTAAAAATGTAAAACCATTTGTGGAAAAAATAGATGTACCTTGTCCAGTATGTGGAGGCGAAGTACATGTAAGAAAAACAAAAAGGGGTAAAAAATATTATATTTGTGAGAACAACCCAAAATTTTGCAATTATATCTCTTGGAATAAACCAAAGCCAGGAGAAAAGTGGGAACCTGAGAAAAAAGAGACCAAAAAGAAAACAAAAAAAACTAGAGCAAAGAAATAAATTGTTTGTTATAATAATGAAAAGAGTGATTTAAAATCACAAGAAAGAGAGGAACAAATGAAACATAGTGAAAAAGGTTCTGTAACAATGGTAGTTGTAGTTACAATATTTTTTATAGTCATATTACTTTCTAGTTTCTTTATATACACTACTTCTCGAAGAAGAGCACAAATAGAAGAAACCGAAAAAATTGCTGAAGCATATGATGGAGATATGGAATCGATATATCAAGAAATACTAGAATACAAGCCAATTGAATTTAGTACAGCATATGGAAGAATAGAGGTAATTTGGTTAGACACAAATAATAATGTAATAAATGAACCTAATTCTCCAGCTAGTCACCTAGGTGGAATGACACCTGTATATTGGACAGGAGCACCTGGAAATTATGAAGAACATCAGTCAAACGATATTACCAATAATGCAAATAATACTTGGTATAGTTATACATCAATAAATGGCACGAATGAGAATACAACAAGCAGATGGGCAAATGCAATAGACAGTAATGGAAACTATTTCGTATGGGTTCCAAGATATGCATATAGAATAACTTATTATGGGACTTCAGATCGCAATGTGCCAACTGGATATTACGATGGAAGAGGATTAGTAGATTCAAAGGGAGAGCCAGTTACGGAGATTGATGGATATGCAATTAACGGAAGCCTTGAACAAGGAATTGAAACAGTAGAATATAATGGGAAAAGTTATATAGTACATCCTGCTTTTATGAATGACTTCTCAGATGATGGTGATAATACAAATGATTATACCCATGGGGGTTGGGATAGTGACTTGGCTGGAATATGGGTAGGAAAATATGCAACTTCTGGTTCAAAAGAAGAATTAAGGATAATACCTAACAATGAATATCTTACAGAAGGTGTTTCAAATAGCTATGACTTTGCAAAAGGATATAATAGAAATGGAGACCCAGATGGAAATTTAAATGGACTAGATAGTCATCTAATGAAAAATAGCGAATGGGGAGCAACAGCTTATTTAACATATAGTCAATATGGAAGAAATGGATATAATGTAGCAACAAGTAATAGCATGAGAACAGGATATTTTGTGGAAGAAGATGGCAACGATGAATTAATTCCAAAATATGAATATAATACTGAAAATGGAGTAAAATCAAGCTCAACAGGAAATGTATATGGAATATATGATTTGTCAGGAGGAGCATATGAGTATGTCGCTGCCTGGAATACAAAATTGAATAGCTTAGGGGAAGAAAATAGTTTTGTAAATTCTAATGGACTAAGCAGTAAATATGCCACAGCATATAGTGAAGATAGAAGTGAGAATTATGATTCTATGTTATATGACGTAGGAAAAACAGGAGATGCTACTAAAGAAACATATATAGTCGGACAAGGAATAAATTGGGATGGAGATAATCCTTTTCTATTTTCTGATGTACAAGAAAATGCATTTTTTACTCGTGGAGGAAATTACAGCTTTTTCACAGCAGGTATATTTGCATCAGAAGAAGAGGGGGAATATGGCTCAAATTTATCAAGTTTTCGAGTAATACTTAGTGAATAAAAATATTTAAGTCATAGAGAATCAAGAGACCTTTATACTAAGATTAAATAACGCAAAAAAATTAAGAATTTACAAAGATTTTAATAATTGAAGGAAGGAAAATAAAATGACAGTTAGTAAAGAAGAATTATTACACATTGCAAATTTAGCAGATTTAAAAATAAAAGACGAAGAAGTAGATAAATACCTAAACAATTTACAAGACATATTAAATTATACTGAATTACTAAATTCAGTAGATTTAAAAAATTTAGACGAAACAATTGGCGCTAATGATAGCTCAGATGTATTTAGAAAAGATGAAATAATTGATTTTGATAACAAAGAAGGCATAATGGAAAATGCGCCAGAAAAAGAGAGAAATATGTTCAAAATACCAAAAGTTTTAAATTAAAGAGCTATAAAAAAGTATTTTGTTAAAAGATAAAAAGTTTATAGGTAAAACTTACTAAAACCTAAATTATAATATAAGGAATAAAAAAATGGCAAATTCAAAAATAATAATAGTTGAAGGACCACAAGGGGCAGGAAAAACAACGATAACAGATTATATCAGAAAAGCAATACCATATACAAATTTATATAGACTAAGTGGAACAGCAGATACGACCAAAAAGGGAAAAGAAAAAGCAAAAGAAATGTACGAAGACTTAATAGACTATATAGAAAAATTGCAAAATAAAAGTATAAATTTGATTTTTGATAGAACTTTTTTTACAGAAGAAGTTTATTGTAGATTAGGTTTCAAAGAATATTCATTTACAGATGTATATAATAAATTATTAGATAGATTAGCAAAGATGGATTTTGATATTTATTATATTACCTTATACTTAAGAAATGAAGATGAATATGTTACAAGACTAGATAGAGCTGGAAAAGCAAAGGTAAAATACACAAAATTTGAAAAACAAAGTAGTGTAAATCAACAAAATGAATATTTAAAATTAGCAGATGAAATTAAAGAAAAATATAAAAATATTCATGTAGTAAACATAGATAATTGTAGAGAATTAGAAGATGTTCAAAAAGAATTAAAAGAGTTATTAGACTGGAAAGAATAAGTGCTAAGACTTAAAGAAAGGAAGCAGTGGAATGGACAATATTACAAATCTTACAGTACACGAGTTAGTAGAAAAACTTAAATCAAATGAGTTAACATCAGAAGAAATAACAAAGGCTTACATAGACAGAATAAATGATAAAGAAAAAGATGTAGGCGCATTTGTTACACTTACAACAGATGATGCTGAAAAAAAGGCAGTTGAGATAGATAAAATAAGAAGTGCAAATGCCCAAATGCATAAAGACGCTCCAAAAGCTAATGCGGAATCTCAAACAAGTAGTGAAAATGCTGTTTGTAATGATGAGCTTTCAGAGTTTGCAGGAATTCCAATAGGAATAAAGGACAACCTATGCACAAAAGGTGTTAAAACAACTTGCAGTTCAAAAATGCTTGAAAACTTTGTATCACCTTATGATGCAACAGTTGTAGAAAAACTAAATAAAGAAGGAATAATAAGCCTTGGAAAATTAAATATGGATGAATTCGCAATGGGTAGCTCAACAGAAAACTCTGCTATAAAAATTACACATAACCCATGGGATTTAAATAGAGTTCCAGGTGGTTCATCAGGTGGTTCAGCTGCAGCAGTTGCTGGAGATTTAGTACCATGGGCATTAGGAAGTGATACAGGTGGTTCAATTCGTGAGCCAGCAGCATTCTGTGGAGTAGTAGGATTAAAACCAACTTATGGACTAGTTTCAAGATATGGTCTAGTAGCATTTGCATCATCACTTGACCAAGTAGGACCAATTACAAAAGATGTAAAAGACAATGCAATGCTTTTAAACATAATTGCAGGACATGACGAAAAAGACAGCACATCCTATGATATAGAAAAGAAAGACTATACAAAAAATCTTGAAAAAGATATAAAAGGAATGAAAATAGGTGTACCTAAAGAATTCTTTGGAGAAGGAATAAACGAAACAGTAAAAGAACAGTTAAATAAAGCAATAGAAACATATAAAAAATTAGGTGCAATAGTAGAAGAAACATCGCTAGATGTAGCGCAAGCGTCACTTGCTGCATACTACATTATTGCTTGCGCTGAAGCAAGTTCAAACTTAGGTAGATTTGATGGAATAAGATATGGTTATAGAGCAAAAGACTACACAACATTAAAAGAATTATATGTAAATTCAAGAACAGAAGGATTTGGAGACGAAGTAAAAAGAAGAATAATACTTGGAACTTATGTATTATCTTCAGGATATTATGACGCATATTACAAAAAAGCACAAAAAGTCAGAACTTATGTAAAAAATGAATTTGATAAAGCTTTCAAAAAATATGATGTACTACTAACACCAGTATCTCCAAATACAGCATTCAAAATAGGAGAAAAATGCAATAATCCAATGGAAATGTATTTAGCAGATATATGTACAGTATCAATAAATATAGCAGGAGTTCCAGCAATATCACTTCCTTGCGGAGTAGATAAAGAAGGAATGCCAGTAGGAATGCAGTTAATAGGAAATAGATTTGAAGAAGAAAAAATATTAAATGTAGCATACAAATTTGAGCAAGAAATTAAATTCAGAGAAAATCATAAACCTTCATTCGAAAAATAATTAGGAGGAGTAATGAAAGAAGAAGAATATGAATTCTCTAATGGAAGTTTACCAGATTTTAATGAAATGTTAAGACCTAAGTTAGACCTTGAGAGTGATATAGAGTTTACAAAAAAGCAAAGAGATACAATATATAAAACAATGCTAAAACCATTGCAAGTAGAAATATCTCAAATATCACTATATGATACGGAAGCAGCAAAAAAATTATTTGAAAAATATAATAATCTATTACAAATAGGAAGCCAACAAGAATTTTATTCAGCATATAGTGAATTCACTTTAGAACTAGGTGCATATAAGAAAAATAAAGGAAATCAAAAAGCATTAGAAAGCAAAGGGCAAGCAATGTTTCAGCAAATAGAAGATATGCAAAAAGATGGCAAAAAACTTTCTTTAGAAGATTATGAAATAGAATTTGAAAAATTAAAACAAACTTATGATAATTCAATTTCACAATATAATTTTGAAGATAGGGACAAAATAGAAAGAGCTTTATACAACTTATATGGCAACTTTATGGTAAGAAGAGTAAGAGAAGGTGCAATAGACGAGTTTGAAATATCAGAACAAGATGTACCAGGTCTTACAATATTCTTAAATGGTGAAATAAATAGATTATCTCAAAACGCCACTCCACAAGTTAGTAATGTGTTAGAAAGAATAAAGTTTAAATTAATGAGTGGAAAAGAAGCTTTTTTAGATGATGAAATATGGAAACTTTTAAGTTATGCTCAAAATCAAAATGAAGTTGTAAAAGGTACAAGTATACAGCAAAATACTACACAAGAAGAAATCTCACAAGAACCTGAAACAACAGCTTTGACAATAGCAAAGGAAAAGAAAAGTATTTTTAGTAGGATAAAAGAATTCTTTGGAATAAAGCCAAAAGAACCTACACTTCCATTAAAAGAGGAAGATATAGACAAAATATTTTTAGAGTGGTTAGCTAAATTTATTACAAAAGAGCAAAGAGAAGAATTTGAAAGAAATAGACTAGGAGATAAAAAAAGAGAAGAACTATATTTACCAGATTCTAGATTAGTAGTCATGGGAGTTATGAAAAAAATCGATGAATTTCCTCATTTTTTCGGCGGCTATATATTAGCTTTTAACGATAAATTAGGAGATTATACTGGAATTGATTTTGATCCTTTATATTCTATTCATCGTGCATCTATTGTGAGAAAAAAATTTTTAGACTCAGGAACTGAATTAGATGCATGGGAAATGGATGGTGAAGATAAAAAAATAATGATGAAAATGATTGAATTTTGTATTGGTATGGATCAAATATTGAATACAAACTTAAAAGATATCATATTAAACAAAATATCAGATTATATGAATAATAATAGGGATGTTTATGGAGGCATTGCTGAATTCGACATAAGCCAAATAGAAATAATAGATAAATTGAAAAGATGTTATGATAGAATAGAAAAAGAATATGAACAAATAAAGGATAATTTAGAAAGTAATGATAGATTAAATAGTAGAAAATTTTACAATAAAAGTTATTTGAAAAAATATAAAGTAGACGAGGCAACATTAAGAGACTCTCAGACTGGAAACAATACAAAAGAAGATGATGCTAGCAGAACAGATGCTAAAGAGCAAGAAGATGGTAGAAAAACCAGTGGTAAAGAACAAAGTGATGGAAGAAAACCAGATGACGAAGAACAAGGTGATGGAAGATAAATCATAAGATAATAAACAATAACAAAGGCTATGAAATAAACTAAATTAAAATTATCAAAAACTCAAAAGGAGGAAAATAAATGGCAGTAGAAGATTACGAACTAATTGTTGGACTAGAAGTTCACGCAGAACTATCAACAAAAACAAAAATATTCTGTTCATGTCCAACCGAATTTGGTGCAGAACCAAATACACATATATGCCCTGTATGTATGGCACTTCCAGGAGCATTACCAGTTTTAAATGAAAAAGTGGTAGAATATGCAGTAAAAGCAGGACTAGCAACAAATTGTGAAATAGAAAAAAATAGTAAAAACGATAGAAAAAATTATTTCTATCCAGACTTACCAAAATCATATCAAATATCACAGTTTGATAAACCACTTTGCAACCATGGATATATAGAAATAGAAGACGACAATGGTAATCCTAAGAAAATAAGAATTTTAAGAATCCATATAGAAGAAGATGCGGGAAAACTAAATCATAATGAATTTGGTGCAGGAACTTTAGTAGATTTAAACAGAGCTGGTGTGCCATTAATTGAAATAGTATCAGAACCAGACTTTAGGTCAACAGGCGAAGTAGACAGATATTTGAAAAAATTAAAATCAATACTTCAATATATAGATGTATCAGATTGTAAAATGCAAGAAGGTTCTTATAGAGCAGATGTCAATGTTTCGGTACATAAAAAAGGCGAGCCTTTTGGTACACGTACAGAAATGAAAAATATAAACTCTTTTAAATCAATAACAAGACTTATAGATTATGAAAAAGAAAGACAAATATATGAATTAGAGCATGGAAACACAATAGAGCAGGAAACAAGAAGATGGGACGATTTAGAGGGAAGAACTTTCTCAATGAGAGACAAAGAGGACTCTGATGATTATAGATATTTCCCAGAGCCAGACTTAGTAGCAATAAAACTTTCTGATGAATATATTGAAAATATTAGAAAAGAACTTCCAGAAATGCCAGAATCTAGAAAAGAAAGATATATGAATAAATATGGACTTTCTGAAAAAGATAGTAATAGTATAACAGCTTCAAAATATTTATCTGACTTTTTTGAAAAAGCAGGTGAAATTGCTAATGATTATAAATCAGTATGTAATTGGTTAAATTCAGATATAGCAAGAATATTAAACGAAAAAGAAATGGAGCCGGAAGAAATACCATTTACAGCAGAAGAATTAGCAGAAATGGTAACATTAATAAATAAAGGAACAATAAGCACAAGCATAGGTAAAAAAGTGCTTGATGAATTATTTGAAAATCCTAAATCTCCATGCAAAATAATTGAAGAGAAAGGATGGGTTCAGATTTCAGATGAAGGAGCAATAAAAGAAGTTGTATTAAAAGTTTTAGCAGAAAATGCACAATCAGTAGCTGATTATAAAGCTGGAAAAGACAGAGCATTAGGCTTTTTAGTAGGACAAGCAATGAAACAAACAAAAGGAAAAGCAAATCCAAAAATGCTTAATGAAATGTTCTTAAGTGAACTAAATAAGTAATTTAGAGCCATAAATTATTTATATAATTTATGGCTAAATTTTTGAAAATTAAGCATAATAAAAATAATGAACAATTATTGAAAAATAAAAAGAAACAAAAACCAAAACCTCCACAAATTACCAGTTTAAAAAGTAAATAAATGCGCATCATATATATTGAAAAGGAAAACATACTTTTCAACTAAAACTTTTAGGAGGTGAACGTAATGGCAAATTCATCAAACAACAGCAATTACAAAGCAGTTCCAGAAGCAGCAGATGCTCTTAACAAATTCAAATATGAAGTAGCTAACGAAGTTGGTGTTTCATTAAAAGATGGTTATAATGGAAATATATCTGCAAGAGACGCTGGTAGAATAGGCGGAAACATGGTTAAGAAATTAATCCAACAAGCTGAATCTCAATTAAGATAGTTTAGTTAAAACTTAACTTTGTGAATGAAATATTTATAATAGAAAGAAGGTACTAATTACATATTAGTATCTTCTTTTTGGTAACTTTTTTTCTCCAAACCCCTTGTCATATGTGAAAAATCATGGTATAATCCTGTTTTTAACAGTTAAAAGAAATAAAAAGTCCGCAACACATTGAAA
>CAMMLF010000006.1 GCA_946497585.1 uncultured Clostridium sp. | reverse complement strand
AGTAGCATGCCGGGACCAATGGGAGGAATGAGAGGTGGCTCAAATAAGACACCTGAAAAAGCAAAAGACTTTACAGGAACCGTAAAAAAATTAATAAAAAATTATTTGGCACCATATAAATGGCAAATAATAATAGTATTAGTGTTTGCTATTGGAAGTACAATATTTTCAATAGTTGGACCTAAAATACTAGGTAATGCTACTACTGAAATATATAATGGACTTATAAGCAAATTGTCTGGAGGAAGCGGAATAAACTTTGAAGCAATCGCTAATATACTAATTACACTTTTAGTGTTATATGTAATAAGTATGGCATTTTCAGCAATTCAAGGATTTGTAATGACAAATGTTGCTCAAAAAGTCAGCTATAAAGTACGTAATGATTTAGTAGCTAAAATAAACAAACTACCAATGAAATTCTTTGATAAAAGAACAAATGGTGAAGTATTATCAGTAATTTCAAATGATGTTGATATGCTTTCACAAAACTTAAATCAAAGTATAACACAAATCATTACCGCAATATGTACAGTAATTGGAATATTAATAATGATGTTATCAATAAGCTGGGAAATGACATTAATAGCTGTATTAATACTTCCTATAACGGTATTTGTAGTAAGTAAAATTGCAAAAAAATCACAAAAATATTTCAAAGCTCAACAAGATCACTTAGGATACTTAGATGGTCAAGTAGAAGAAATATATGGTGGACAGTTAATTGTAAAAGCTTTCAACAGTCAAGAAAAAGTATTAAAAGCTTTTAAAGAAGAAAATGATAACCTATATAATTCAGGATGGAAATCTCAATTTTTATCAGGATTAATGCATCCAATTATGAACTTTATTGGCAATATTGCATATGTAGGAGTTGCAATACTTGGTGGATACTTAGCAGCACAAGGACAAATTACAGTTGGTAATATCCAATCATTTATACAATACATGAGACAATTTACACAACCTATATCTCAAATAGCTCAAATATCTGGAATGCTTCAAACAATGGTTGCATCAGCAGAAAGAGTTTTTGAATTCCTAGAAGAAAAAGAAGAAGTACAAGAAATTGTAAATCCAAAATCTACAGAAGGACTTAAAGGAAATGTTAAGTTTGACCATGTAGAATTTGGATATGATGATGATAATATAATAATTCATGACTTTAATGCAGATGTTCATGATGGACAAAAAATTGCAATTGTTGGACCAACAGGAGCAGGAAAAACAACAATGGTTAAACTTTTAATGAGATTCTATGATGTAAATTCTGGAGGAATATATGTTGATGGAAACAATATAAAAGATTTCAACCGTGGTGATTTAAGAAAAATGTTCGGAATGGTACTTCAAGACACATGGTTATTCAGTGGTTCAATAAAGGATAATATACGTTACGGAAAACCAGATGCAACTCTTGCAGAAGTAATTGAAGCAGCAAAAGCTGCCCATGTACATCATTTCATTAAAACATTACCAAACTCTTATGATATGGTACTTAATGAAGAAACATCAAATATATCTGCAGGACAAAAACAACTTTTAACAATAGCACGTGTAATACTTGCAGACCCTAAGATTCTAATTCTAGATGAAGCAACATCAAGTATAGACACTAGAACAGAAATACAAATTCAATCAGCAATGGATAATTTAATGAAAGGTAGAACAAGTTTCATAATAGCTCATAGATTATCTACAATAAAAAATGCAGATTTAATACTAGTTATGGAACATGGTGACATTGTTGAGCAAGGAAATCATGAAGAATTACTTGCTAAAAATGGAGCTTATGCTAGACTATATAACTCACAATTCGACGAGCTTTGAGGGATGAAAATATAGAATACGTTGTATTCTATGAGGCTGAGCACTTTGAGAGGATTAGAACATTCGAATATAAAGAACAGTATAATCCAAAATTTAATAGATTAAACAAAATTGATTTAAAATTTGCTCTAAAATTATCAGATTTTGATATAGAAATAAAAAAGAAATAAGTTTTGAACTTGTTTCTTTTTTTGTGGAGGTTTTTATGGATGATGAATTAAAAAAGATTTCTGAAAAAAATGAAATTATATTCTATAATGGAAAAATTATTGGAAACTGAAATTCCAATGATAATAAAAAGCGAGTTGGAAAAAAACAATGTAAAGCAAGATTTGGATATGGAAATCTCTTTAAAATTTAATTTAGGAGAGTGATGTCAAATGTGAGTAATGAAAGACAACCTTCTTACTATGCTATTATTCCTGCAAGTGTAAGGTATGATGAAAGGCTGAAATATCCAGAAAGATTATTGTATGGTGAAATAACTGCTTTAATTGGAAAGGAGGGGTATTGTTTCGCAAGCAATAGTTATTTTGCAAACCTTTATGGAGTAATACCAGGGACGATTTCAAGATGGATTTCTCATTTAGCTAAGTTGAAATATATTAAGATTGAACTAATTAAAAACGAAAAGAATGAGATAATCCAAAGAAAAATTTATATTACAGATATTAGTTGCAGGGAATTTGTGCAAAATAACTATGAGCCAAAAAGCACATACCCCTATAAGCAAAACAGCTTATACCCTATTGGCAGAAAAGCTAAAGATAATAATATAAATATTAGGATAGATAGATTTTTTACATATATTATTAAACGGAGAAATCCCTGAAGGATTTAATAGTAAAGAGTATGAAGAATTTTATGAAATACTAAAGAAATTAGAGTTTAATTATACTGAAGAAATTATAAATACATTTAAAGACGAAAATATAAGTAAACTTAAGACAATAATTTTTACAGTTGGAGAATTATTTATAAGAAATAAAGTAAATCTTTTAAATAAAGCTACTAGGGAAGACTTTATAAATGTTTATAATAGCTGCAAAACATTTGAAAATACATATAAAGATACTACAAATGAAATTAAGAACTTTTATGAATATTATTATGTAAGTATTATGAGAAAATTAGAAGCTAAAAATTAGCTTTATTTTTTTGCTTAAAATGGAGGGAAAGATGATTGAACCATATAATTTAGAGACTAATTCAAGTATTAATCTAATGTTAGAAAATATAATGAAAAACAGTTTTTTTTTATAATTATTCTCATAACAATATGGATTTTTACTAGTTTAATAGTTTGGCTAATTCGGAAGTCGTATAAAGTCCGAAAAGACAATAAAATTCGGTATTAAAAACTTTGTGATAAGTATTGTAGTACAAGTTTTTATATTATTAATACCAGTTTTTATAAATTTTTTTAATCAAGGAGGTAATAATTAAATGAATAAATTAATTAGAAAAGAAAAATTACAAAAATTTAAAATTGCACCTTTAGTTACATTTGGAACGATGTTTTTATTTAACTTAAAAACTTATGCAAGTTCTACGATTGGAACGCAAGAAGTTGAAACAGCTACACAAAACATTAAAAATGCAGTAATACAGTTGGCAATGCCAGTCGGAAGCGTATTAATGTTTGTGAGTATTGTAATAATTGCAATAAAATTAATTGTTAATGCAAATAATCCTAATAAACGTTCAGAAGGAATTGGTGGATTGGCATGGGTCGCAGCAGGATTTATGCTTTTAAGTTTAGCTTTAATTGTCTCTGGAATTATTTTAAGTGTTTCTACAAATGGTTCAGGTTCAATGATAGGAGGGTAATATGCAGATATATAATGTACCTTTTAACTTTAGGCATGAAGAAAAAATATTTGGTGGATATGTATCTTTAAGACAAGCTATATATTTAATATTAGGAGCATCTACATTATCAATTTTCTTAGTTCCCAATTTAAATACTTTTGTAAAACTAGTGTTTTTTTTGATAGTTGCAACAATATTTGCACTTTTTGCATTTTTTAAAATTGATGGAACAAATTCAGATAAGTATTTTATTTATATTTTAAGATTTATTTTTAAAAAGAAAAAATATATTTTAGAGAAAGGTAAATGAAAATGGTAATTACAATTTTTTTTATGCTGGCAAGTATAGGGTTAGCAATATTTTTGCCAATATATATTAGAGCAAAAAATAAAATATATAATCAAAATTCAAAAGAAAAGTTAAGTTTTAAAAAACAAAAGAAGAATATTAAAAATATATGGGGTATTGAAGAAATAAAAGATAATATCCTAGTTATAAATAATAAATGCTCAATAATTATTGAACTTGGAAGTATTGAATATAGGCTTCTTAATGAGGAAGAACAAGATAATATAGATAATAATCTGATAAAAATATCTAAAACATTTACATTTCAGACTCAATTTTTTAGTACAATTGAAAAAATAGATACGACAGATAAGATATTAAACATTAGAGAAAACATTCAAAAACAGAGAAACAATAATGTTAAAGAATACGGAGAAAATATAATTCAATATTTAAGAAATATTATGCAAGAGGAAAATTTGTACGTAAGGAAAAACTATCTAATTGTTACATCAACTGAAACATTTGAAAAAGCCGTAGTTGAATTAAAAGAATTTTATGATGATTTAAAATACAGCTTTGCAAGTATAAAAGTTACAGTTAGACTATTAGATGATATGGATATAGTTGAGTTATTATATAGAGAACTTAATAAGAATGCAAATGAAAATTTAAGAAACATTATTAAGGAGGGAGGTCTAAAATTTTATGTTGAGGCAAAGAATAAAACATAAAAAAGGTGAGAAAAAAATATCATTAGAAAAAGCTAATAAGAAAAGAATAATAAAGAATAATCAAGATATTTTTGAAAAAGTTCCAAAACTAATAGATTTAATTATACCGGATTGTATAGATGAAAAGAGAGATTACATTGTGCTTGGAGATGATAAGTATTCAAGAAGTTTTGTGTTAGCTGTTTACCCTAATAAAACTTTCTTGGGATGGCTTGATAAAATATTCAGTATGCTTGGAGATATTACATTAAGTATCATTAGTCGTCCGGCAAATGATGATAGTGTAATTAGACAATTAAATAAAAAAGTAACTGTTTTGGAATCTGAAAGAAGAACTTATGAAAGTAAAGGTAATATTGATTTAATACATCCATTGGAAAAAATGATTTTGGATTATGACCAAATAAGAAAACAAGTACAGATGGCAAATGATAAATTATTTTTTGTTACTATTTTGCTTAGGATAAATGCTAAAAATTTAGAAGAATTAAATACAAAAAGCAATTTACTTAAAAATGAATTTGCAAAAATTTCTGCACAAGTAAGATGCCTTAATTTTAGACAGCTTGATGGTCTAAAAGCAAATTTGCCATTTGATTTACTTAATATATTTGATTATGAAAGAAATGTAACAAGTAGTGGACTAGCGACAATGTTTCCAATAGCAAGTTCTAATGCTTTATCACACCCTAATGGAGTACCAATTGGAAGGAACTATTTTACAGGATTACCTGTTTATTTAAATACATTTGATAAAACTTTAACAAATCCACATATTGTTATTCTAGGAGTAACTGGTGCAGGAAAATCTGTAACAATGGATATTCTTTCAGCAAGAAGTATTGTTACAAGAAATACTCAATCTGCAATTTTGGACATAGAAGGTGAGTATAAAAAAAGAACAGAAAGCTTGGGTGGAAGAATAATATCTATAAAACAAGGTGTTAGCTCAGGAATAAATCTATTTGACATAGACATTGATGAAGATGAAAATGGCATTGAAAAAGTAAATCTATTAAATAAAGTTGCAGAAATAAGAGCAATTTTATCAGGGTTAGTAAAACATTATATGGATAGACCTCTTAATGCAAAAGAATTAACAGATATAGAAGAAAGCGTTATAGAAACATATAAAGAAAAAGGAATAACTACGTATAAGGAAAGCATTTTTGAAAAAGAGGGAGGAAAAATAGGAGAAAAACTTACTCTTGGAAAGATAAAAAAGAAAATGCCTACACTTACAGATTTTCAGAGAATTTTAGCTGGCAAAAAAAATTCTACTGAATTAGCAGATATACTAACAGGCTTTCTAAAAGGAAAAAGTCTGGGACTATTTGACTGTCAAAGCAATATAAATTCAAATGATATTTGTATAGACTTTGATTTATCTAATATTACTGATGAAGTAACTAAATTCTATGCTTCTATGGTAATTACAAGTTGGATTACTGAAAAATATATGAAGAGGTCAAATCTTTATGAAGAAAAAAGTATTTATATAGATGAAGCATGGACAATGCTTAAGTATGAGGAAACGGCTGATTTTATTGAAAGTTTAGCTCGTAGGGCTAGGAAAAGAGGTGTAAGATTAGTTTTAGCAAGTCAAATGGCACAGGAGTTTACTGATTCACCTCAAGGTCGTGCTACTTTAAATTCATGTGGTACAGCAATTATTATGAAACAATCACCAGCAAGTGTTGATAATATTTTAGAATTTTTTAAGCTCTCTGAAGGAACAAAAGATTTTTTATTGCAAGCACAAAAAGGCGAAGCATTGTTATATCTTGAAGGAAAAGTATCTGCAATAGTTATTGAAGCGCTAGATAATGAAAAAGAAATTCTTAAAGTGTAAGGAGGGAGGTATTTGAAAAAAGTAAATAAAAAAATTATAGCAAGTATTTTAATAATACTTGTTCTTTTTAGTTTGATTACTCCAACTGTAAGAGCAAGCATATTTGATGATGATGAAAATGAAACACAAAGCGAAATTGAAGAAACAATTGATGACGATGAAGGTGGACTATTTGAAAAAATAATAGCGAAAATGATAGGAGGAATAGCAGCCACAATATTTGATTTAACAACTAATGAAGATTTTGGAATGGGATTTAAGAATTATGATGAATTAATATTTGCAAAAGATTCTACTGCAATATCCCCATTCACTGATGAGCAATGGGAGTCGATTATGAATTGGTACTGGATAATGGCATCGATTGCAGGAAGTTTAATCCTTATTGCAGTAGTTGTTGTAGCTTATAAATTAATAGTAAGTGGATATAGCATAGAAAAAAGGGCAGAAGCAAAGGATAGCCTTATGAGATTATTCTTTGGAGCAGTATCAATAGTATTTGCGCCATTGTTTGTTAAATTTTTATTATTCTTAAATAACAATCTAGTACACATGATAGTAGGATATTCAAATGGAAGCTTAAATGATTTGTTAGGAAATGATGTAGTTACTAATATACAAACTGGAAACGCAATTGCAACTGCCATAGTTATAGCATTATTTGCTTATTTATTTTTTAAATTAAATGTAAAATTTATTATTAGGCAATTTACAATATTGGTATTTTTAATATTTACGCCGATTGTTTCAGTAATGTGGATGATAAATAAGAAAACAATAGGTGCAGCTATTTGGTTTGGACAGATTTTAATAAATGTTTTTATGCAATTTATATATGCATTTTTGTTTTTAATTTACATGGAATTTTTACCTAAATCAGGAGGTTGGGCAACATCAATTTTATGGGCAATGATGATACTTCCTATTGCCGACGCTTTACAAAATACATTGCAAAATTTAATTTCGCGTATTGCTGGAGTAAATAATGATGACTTAGCTAATAGAGGAATAGGAATGGCAAGAGCTATGGCGAATAGCTTAGGAGCAATAACATATCAATTTAAACCTGTTCCTATTCAAAGCAGTGAAAATGGTAGCTTTTTAGGAAGGATTTTTGAAAAAACTCCTAATAACCAAAATGTTACAGCAATGAAAACGAATTTAATGGAAACCAACAAAATGAATACTACGACAATAAACAAAACAAATGATAATAAAGAGCAAGCGAGCCAAATGAATAGTAATAATATAAAAGATAATAATGTGAGTATTAGAGCAGGAAAAAAGATACTGAACACAGGAAAAGAGTTTTTAAACATGGGAATGTATATGGCGGAAGGAAGAAATTTTGATACAAGCAGAAATTATAATAGGAACAATATAAATAATACAAGAAGAGAAGATTATAAGAAGAAAAATAATGAAAATACCACAATTATAAACGAGCAAGAAGATGATGACGTATGATTAAAGAACAAACTAAAAGATTTTTAAGAAAAAGAATAACAGCATTTGCTTTTACTTTACTGAGACCTTTACTTGTTCCAATAATAATTATTATAATTCTATTTTTACTAGTTTGTTATATTACTGATATTTTATCCTTAGGTGATAAGAATAAAGATAAAGTAGATATGGCAAAAGAAGTTAAGTATTATTATTCCGAAAAGGAATATACAGATGAAGATAGCAAAACTTTATTGGATAGTGTACAAGATTTCTTAGATAGCATATTTGGAATAAAATTTGTAAATGCAGAGTTCCCTGTGTTAGGTAAAAGTGAGGATGACATAACAAGTCCTTTTGGGTATAGAGAAGCTCCTACTTCTGGAGCAAGTACTTATCATAATGGCATAGATATTGCAGCTAAAGAAGGAACAGAGCTCGTTGCTATAATGGATGGTAAAGTAACAAAAGCATCTTGGGGTGGAAGTGGTGGATATACAATTACAATTGTATCTGGAGAATACACGTATTCATACTGTCATTGCAGTCCAGAGTTTAAAGTACAAGTAGGAGATGAAGTAAAAAAAGGACAAATTATTGGGACGGTAGGACCAAAAAATGTTTATGGGGTTCCCGGAAATCCGTATAAGGATAGTGACGGAAATCCAACAAATGGTGCAACTACAGGTTCTCATTGCCACTTTACAGTTAGGGAGAATGGAGAATCAATAGATCCATTGGAAATTTTGAAATGAGGAGGTTGAATTTAATGGTAATAATTTTTACAGGAAGTAATGAAGTTGATAAAATTTTAGAGAATGAAATCAAAGGCTCAATGATAGTAAGTTATTCGGATTTTATAATAGAGGATGATAAATTTAAAAATCAAACTGTTATTTTAGGTGCAAATTCAATTGAAACAGATTTTAGAGAATATTTATTTTTACTTAGGAACATGGACATTAGAATAATATTATTACTAAAAAGTGAAAAAGAAGAAAAAACAAAAATTGCATTAGAAAATGGAATCTATGATTTGATATTTGGTAATTTTTATCCTAGTCAAATTAAAGATATATTAGATAATCCTAGAAAATTTTCAGATATATCTAAAATTTACAAAAAGTTATTTAATATTAAATTAAATAAGAAAATAAATAAAAAAAGTAAGCTGTTACTAGAAAGTAGGAAAGATTATGATTAAAAAAATAATAAAATATTTCCTAATTATATCTATAACAGTAATTTTTTTATTCGGACTTAAAATGGTACTACCTAGTAATAGTGATTATGAAAATACAAAAAACATTATAAATAATTATATAGAGTAAATGTGAAGGAGGTGATGAATTCTTATTTTTTGAAAGGAGGTGGTTTAAAGTTAAGAAAATCATTGCAATAGTAATATTGGTTGTGTCTGCATTAGCATTAATTGTTACTTCTTATATATTATTTAAGGACTATTTAGAATATGATGAAAATAAAAAACTAAATGAAAACTTAATTAGTGAAGTAATAACATCAGATTCTATGAATGAAACCATTGATATTAATTGGAAAAAACTTAAACAGATTAATAATGATATTATCGGATGGATAGAGATTAAAAATACTAATATAAATTATCCTATACTTAAAGATAATGAAGAACTAAAATATTTAAAAACTTCTTATGATGGAACTAAAAATAAGAATGGTTCAATTTTTACGATTAATGATAATCCTTTTGCTGAAAATGTAACGACTATATATGGTCATAATATGAAAAATGGTACAATGTTTTCGGTATTAAGAAATTATTTAGATGAAGATTTTTTGAATTCGCATAAACAATTAAATGTATATACAGAAAATCAAAATTATATTGCTACAATATTTAGTTGCTATACTACGAATATATATGAAGAAACAAATAATCTTAAAAATTTATCTTTTAATGAAGAAATCGAATATTATAAAGCTAAAAGTAAATATAATATGGATGTAGAAGACATAGAAAAAGTTGTAAAGCTTTCAACCTGTTCTTATATAAATAATCATACTAATCCTACTAGTGAAAGATATTTTATAATAGCAAAATTGGAAAAAACACACTAAAAAAGTAATGAAATTTTTTCTGAAATTGAAAAGTCTTAATTTATATGCTATTTTTAAAATTAAGAGGTGATTATATGAAAAAGAAAAAAAATCTTATTATTATATTTTTAGTTATCATAATTTCATTTGCTATTATAATTCTAATTTTAAATAAAAATAACACTGTTTCGAAAGAAAATTATGAATATAATCTTTCAAGAAATGAAGCTATAAATATTTTAGAAGAAAATATTTTAAACTCAAATATAGTAGAAAGTGTAAATGAAACTAATATAGAAGAAAAGGTAGAGGTAATTGAACAAGATAAATCAAATAAAACAAATGGTCAAATCAATAAAAAAGATAAAAATTTAAGTAATTCAAATAAGAGCAGTACAACCAGTAATACAGAAGATAAAAATAAAGAAAATACCTATAATAACAAAACAACGTCTGAATCTAAATTAAATGAGATAAAATCTTCAGAAATTAAAACAGAAAACAAAGTAGAAAATTATAATGATGAAGAAAAAAATGAACAAGAGGAAATAAAAAATACTGAACCTGTAAGATGTACTAATATTAACAATCACGGTATGTCCGTTGGCAACTCTAAAATGTGGTTTAATACTTTAGAGGAAGCAGATGCTTATTACAATAAAAAAATTGCAAGTATTGGAAAAGATTTTGAAAACGGTATTATAGACGATGATACATATAAAAAAACATGCCCAAAAGGATATGAGGCATGGACTTGTATGTATTGCAATAAGTGGACAATAAATTTTTATTATAGAAAATAACCAAGGATTTTAAAGCCAAAATATATTAATTAAATTTATATAAATATTATATAGAAGAGCAAATTATTGCTCTTTTTTTAAATTCAAAGAAAGGAAAGATTTATATGGAAAGTAAAGTTAAATTAAAAAGTAAAATTGTAGCGATGCTAATATTGATAATAACATTATTCAGTTGCGTAAGTCCTATTTTTGCAGCAACTGGAACTTTTGTAGGACGGCCAGTACGATTCTGGAATGAGGACATCAGATTCATCAAATAACATTTTGATAAGAAGACTTATTAATCAAACGACTGGAGATAGATATACGGTGTTTTGTGCAGAGCATGGTGCATCATTTCAAACAGGAGTGCAGGTATCTGGCGAATATTACACGCCTACAACTGAAACAATGAAAAAAGCGTGTAAGATAGCGTATTTAGGTTGGTATAAAAATAATCCTTACTACGTTATTGATGGTGGAATTTTAGCAGCTGATATGAAATGGGTTAAATGGGATTATGTATTTACTCAACAATTAATTTGGGAAGTTCTCGGACAAAGTAATGGATATTTTGTTAAATCTGATGAACAACAAGGATATATAGACTTTAAGAATAGAATACTAAGCGAATTAGAACAAATTGAAAAAGAGCCGAATTTTTCTGGTGTAGAAATTACATTAGATATTGGAGAAACAAAAGAATTGATTGATGATAATAACGTACTAAGTAATTACAAAAGTGTTAATACTGAAGTTAATGGAATTTCAATAAGACATGATGAAGGTTCCAATTCTTTATTTTTGACAGCTAGCAATACTCAAGAGGAAAGTATAAACATTTCAGATTCAACTTTAAAAGAAATAGGGTTAATAAAGAATGGAACTGAAGGTGAAAACACAAATATTTATTTTGCTTTTGCAGGAGATGAACAAGATCAGTTATATGCCCTAAGATACAGTGATCCAGTATCCTTATATTTAAAATTAAAAATAAATCAGTTTGGAAGATTAGAATTATCAAAGTTAAACGAGGATGGTGATTTGATTGATGGTGCAATTTTTAATGTAACAGGACCTGATGGATATAACCAAAATGTAGAAGTAAAGGGTGGTAAAATTGTATTAGAAAACTTGAAAAAAGGCAATTACGTAGTTAAGGAGGTATCAGCTCCATTTCGGATACTTATTAGATACAAATTCTTATAATGTTAATGTAGAAGTAAATCAAACTGCAACACAAGCAATAATTAATAAAGAGGTAACAGGGACTTTTACATTAGTTAAGAAAAATGCAAGTAAAACAGTAAGTTTGGAAGGTGCTGAATACAGAATTTGGAGCGAAGATGTGGGATATGATAAAACTTTCATAACTGATAATAATGGAAAAATAAAGGTAGAAGGTTTGAAACTAGGAAAATATCAATATCAGGAAATACATGCCCCAAACAATTTCTTATTAGACAATAATATTTATAGTTTTGAATTGACATATAAAGACCAAAACACATCGGTTGTTTATGCAGAAGCAGAGCAGACAAATGATGAACCTACTGCAAATATAACAATCATAAAAGAAGATGTCGAAACAGGAAATAATTCGCAAGGAGATGCTACTCTAGCAGGAGCTATTTACAAGGTTTATGCAGGAGAAGACATCTATGATGCAACAAAAACAAGAAAAATTTATTCAGCTGGAGATTTGGTGGCTACAAGAGAGACTGATAAAAATGGAAATACAGAACCAGTAACTGGTTTACCACTTGGAAAATTTCTAGTAAAAGAGGAAAAAACACCAGATGGATATATGATAGATGAAACCATATATGAAGTGAACTTAACTTATAAAGACCAATATACAAAGATTGTTGCAGGAAGTGTTACAAGCAAAGATAAGGTTAAAGCAATGCAAGTACACATATTTAAATCGGGAATAAAAGAAAACTCTGGTTTAGTTCCTGGATTACAAGGAGCTGAATTTACTATTAAATTGTATAATCAAGTTGAGGATGCATTAAATCAAGGTTATAGTTATGAAGAAATTTGGGATGGACTAAATGAATATGGTGAAAAAGTAGTAGTAAACAAAAATAGAGTAAACGAGGCTCAGAAGATTGCACCAAACGTGGAAACAATTACAACCGATGAGAATGGAGATGCTTACACTAAAAATAAACTTTGTTATGGCAAGTACTGGGTTAAAGAAACCAAAACACCCGAAGATTTTTATGCTTCAAGCGATTTTTCTTTCACTATTTCAGAGGATGAGAGTGAAGTAATTGAAATCGCTAAAAAGGTAAAACATTTATATGTTAATAATGAGCCAATGGAAGCATATATTAAACTTGTTAAGAAAGATGCGGATACTGGAAAAATTGTAACTTTAAATAGCACTACATTTCAAATAAAGGCAAGCGAAGACGTGTATGATAGAGGAAATAAAGAAATTATATATAAGGCGGGAGACATTATAACACAAAAAATAGGCTCAACTGTATATGATACGTTTACAACAAATGCACAAAATTTAGTTGTTCCTAATGGAAGCTTTAGTAATACCGATGATGAAGAAGGTACTGTAATCACTCCTTTAAAATTACCAGCTGGCGATTATGAAGTGATTGAATTGACAATTCCTGAGGGTTACTTAGAGTTAGAAGAACCTATAAAATTCAGTATTAGTGAAATTAAGGATTATGACCAAGATAGTTCAGGAGACTATATTAAGACTGTTGAGATAGAGAATAATAAACCTTTTGGAACAATAATAGTTGATAAATCAGTCGCTCTAAAAGAAAATGTAGACACTTCAATTATAAACATAGAGGATTTAAGTAAAATTAAATTTAGATTAACAGCAAAAGAAAATATAATTGATATGGCGGACGGTTCAATAATTTATAATCAAGGACAAGAAATTGGAACTTATAACTTAGACAAAAACGGAGATTTAAAAATTGAAAATTTACCAATGGGTATATATGAATTACAAGAAATTGAGACAATTGATGGAGCAGTATTGAATGAAACTAAATACGAAATTAAATTTGAACAAAAAGATAATGCAACAAAGGAATACACAGAAACAAGAGAAATAGAAAATGAGACAACTTTAGTAGAAATATCTAAGAAAGCGGTTACAGGAGATGATGAACTAGAAGGAGCAAAACTTACATTATTTGATAAAGATGGTAATATAGTAGATTCTTGGATTTCAGGAAAACAGACACATACAATTGAAGGACTAAAAGTTGGAGAAGAATTTACTTTAAGAGAGGATTTAAGTCCATTCGGCTTTGTGAAAGCATCAGATATAACTTTTACTATTGAAAACACAAGCAAAGTTCAAAAAATAACAATGATAGATAAAGTTGTGACAATGAGTAAAGTCGATATTGCAGGCGAAGAATTAGAAGGTGCAAAAATGCAGGTAATAGACAAAGATGGAAATATTATAGATGAATGGACATCGTCTAAGGAACCATATAAAATAAATAATTTAATAGAAAATGAAACATATATACTACATGAAGAGGTTTCTATTAATGGATATGTAAAGGCAACCGATATAGAATTCACAGTTTCAGATGAAAAGAAAAATGAACATTTAGAAATGATAGATAAAATTGTACTTATTTCTAAAACAGATTTAGTAACAGGAGAAGAACTTCCAGGGGCTGAACTTATTGTAACAGATGAAGATGGAAATGAAATTGACAGATGGATTTCTGGAGAAACTCCTCATCAAGTCATAGGATTAGAAGAAGGTAAAGATTATGTACTAACTGAAATAACTTGTCCTTATGGATTCGAACAAGCTGAAAGTATTAATTTTACTGTAACTACAGACAAAGAAACACAGTTGTTTGAAATGAAAGATATGCCTATCTTGAAAAATATAAAAATAGTAAAAAAAGACATTGATACTCAGGAGGTTATAAAGGATGATTTTAAATTTGGAATATTTGAAGACGCAGAATGCACTAAACTTATAAAAGAAATAGAATCGGATAGAGAAAATGGAACAGTAACTTTTGAAAATTTAAGATATGGTACATTCTTCATTAAGGAAACTCAAGCACCAAATAACTACCAATTATCTGATGAAATTTTAAAGCTAGAAATAAACGACCAAGGCGTATTCATTAATGGACAAGTATTTGATGAGGCAGATTCAACTGTCACATTTACTTATTATAATAGACGAATTCCAGAAATCCAAACTGGTAATGAAGTTAATTATGCATTATTAGGAACAAATTTGATAATTTCACTTGCAGGAATAATAACAGGAATTGTTATGATTAAGAGAAAAAAGAAAAGTAAATAATAAGTATAGATAGAGTGATGTATATCATCACTCTTCTTAATATAAATAAATAAAAATAATAGGAGGAAAGAGATATGTTAAATATTACAGAGGTTAGAATAAAACCAATAAATAAAGGAAATTTTTTATGCTATGCTAGCATTTTACTAGATAATTCGTTAGTTATAGATGGAATTGAATTACATGATGGAGAAAAAGGAAGATATATTTATATGCCTTTAAATCCAAAAAGAAGAAAAACAAGAAAAAATAGTTCTTATCCAATTAATAATGAGGCAAGGGAGCAAATTCTAAAAAACATTTCGGATGAATACGATAAAGAACTAGAAGAATAAGTGCTTTTAGGAAGATACATATTAAAAATGTATCTTCTTTTTTACTTTTATTAATAAGGAGGAAAATGTGCAACAAATAATTTTACCAGAGTTAATTCAGTTAAAAAGAAATACAGATTTTTTAATAAATAATAAAGATGTTATAGAAAACAAAGATATAGAAAAATATTTAAGAAATTTAGAGAAAATACGATGGGAGATTTTTAGTAAGTTAAAAATAAATAATAAAGATAAAACTGAAGATGAAAAGATTGACTATATAAATAATAATTATAAAGCAACATTAAAAAATGAAATCTTAAAAATATATATTCCTGAAACATTACCTAAATATAAAAACATAAGTAATTATGCATACAAAAATATAATGTTAAGCACAGCAGAATGCATAAAAGATTATAGAGGATTATTTAATGAAGAACTTACATTTGTGATAGTAGTAGTACACGAAAAGCAAGTTAATATGGACATAGATAATAAATATGTAAAACCTATAATAGATGCTCTAGTATTACAAGGAATAATTAAGGATGATAATATAAGTAATATGTTTTATTTAGCGCAAGGAAAAAATGACACTAAAAAGCCATATACGGAAGTATTTATAATGAGCGGAAAGTATATTGCAGAATGGATAGAAAAGGTACAAAAGATATTCTGAAAATATGAAATTTTTATAAAAAAACTAATTTCAAAAATTCTTTATAAAAGTATTAGAAAAAGCTAAAAAGTAGCCTAAAAATTTTTATTTTTTTCAATAGTTTAAGACGCTATTGAAAAAAATTGCGGCTTAAACATAAAAGGAGGGAGTGAGTGCAAAGCAGTGAACTAAGTAAGAAAGATTATGAGGTATTAAACTTTTTACTAAAGTATAAAATGTTAAAAGTTGAAGATGCTTCATTGATTTATAAAACTAAAAGATATTATAGAGAAAGAATAAATAATTTAATTTATAAAAAATATGTTAAAAGATATAAAAGTTTTATTGTCTTAGATAAGGAAGGAAGAAAAGCACTAGGAGAAACGGGCAATAATTATATTAAAAATATTAAAAATGAGGCTTATATGGAAAGATTAAAAAATATAGCTAGTATAGCTACATTAAGTATAGACTCTCCGTCAAAATTTATACCTAGTTGGGAAATGAAAGAAAAAGATAAGTTTACTGAAACAGCTAGAAGATATATTGGAAAAATTATGATTGATAATGAAGAATTCCTAACATATTATATTTCAGCCAAAAAAGAACACGTATATATTAAACAATTAATTTTTGATATTAATAAGGCAATTAATTATGATAATATTATAATTTTTGTAGAAAATTTTGATGCTATAAATAAAAGATATTCAAATTTAGCATTTGGTAAGGATAAAACTCTAATAATATTAAATACAGATGAAAACAAAGAAATTATAAGAAAATATAACAGTATATATCCATACGAGATATTAGAAAGAATATTTGATGATGAAATTCTAGTAAGTGATTGGGAAAAGGCGGACTATTTACTAGAAGATGGTACATATATTCTTTATATGCCATTTATAGATACTGAAAAAATAGAAAGAATTAACTGGTATTATGAAGAAAATACTAATATAAAAAGAAATATAAATATAGTAACATTAAGACAGAATGAACAAAAGTTAAAAGAAATATTGAAAAATAAATGCAGTATCAAAATAATTGATAATTATATAGGAGGCGAAAGTGAAGTTTAAAATTTTAAAGTTATTACAAAAGAAAAATATAATTTATATTATTGCTATAATCGCCTCTATAAGACTTTTGATACCTTTAATAAGTAAGTATATTGTTTTACTAAATAAATGCTTTAATGAGAATTTTGAAGCCCTAGAAGTAAACAATCTTTTAGACTGTGTAAAGGTTATAATTGATAATAAAATAATAGGAATATCTTATATGGTAATTTTAGTAATAATTTCTTTATTAATATATAATATTAAATTTACCAAAAAACAACTAAAAGTAGAAAGAGAAGGAATAAACTTTAAAGAAAAAGATGAAACTCATGGTAGTGCTAATTTTATAAGCCCCCATAATATAGAGTTATTAAAAATAGGAAAAGAAGAAGAAACTCATGGCATAATTCTTGGAAAAACAATTGATACTAATGAAATAATTATACTTCCAGATGAAAGTAAAACAATTAATAGAAATTTTATGATATGGGGAGCTTCTGGTTCAGGAAAATCTACAGGTTACATTATACCAAATGCTTTAAAAATTGCAGAGCAGGAAACTATAGGAGCTAAAAATCAAAAGAAAAATGCTAAAGATTTTGCATTACAAGGTAAAAATGTTGTTTTTACAGACCCAAAAGGAGAACTATATAGTTTAACAAGTGAATATTTTAGAGAACAAGGATATGAAATAAAAGTATTTAATTTAGTAAATCCAAGTCATTCTGATGGAATCGATTTAATTAATTTTATAGATAAGGAAATTGACGCTCAGGTATTCGCGCAAATAGTTATAAACACGACACAAAATGCAGGAAAAAAAGGTGAAGAGTTTTGGCAAAATACACAGGAGAACTTACTTAAAGCATTACTCTTACATGTTAGATTTGAAGTAGAAGACAAAAGTAAACAAAATATGAGATACTTAAATTCAATTTTAGCTTCTGGAGATATAAAAAAGATAGATGAAGTATTTAAGAATTCTACAGGAATTACTAAAATTGCTTATAATATTTATGCACAAGCATCAGACACAATTAAACAAAGTACGATAGTAGGATTAGCAACTAAACTTCAGATTTTTCAACTGGACGATGTAGCTTCTATTACAGAAAGAAACGATATAGATTTTGTAGACTTAAATAATAAGAAAATGGTAATTTATTGTATCATAAGTGATATGGATACGACGATGAGCTTTTTAAATAGCTTATTTTTTTCTTTTTTATTTTTAAAAACAATAAGACAAGCAGACAAGAACGAAACGAAAAAACTAAATAGACCTTTACATATATTTTTAGACGAGTTTGCTAATATTGGGCAAATTCCGGATTTTCAGCAAAAATTATCTACGATAAGATCAAGAGAAATTTCTTGTAGCATAGTATGTCAGCATATTGCAGGGCTAAAGACATTATATCCAAACGATGTCTGGCAAGGATTAATAGGAAATTGTGATGTGAAAATTATAATGGGAACAAATGACCTTTTGACTGCTGAATATATTAGAGATATGCTAGGCATATCCACGATTGAAACGAGTTCTATTAGAAAAGAAGCAGAATTCGATGGAAAATTAGATTATGGAGCAATATCAATTGCAACTGGAAAAAGGAATTTAATGAATTCTGATGAAATTTTAAGAATGAATAATGATGAAGAAATAGTAATTATAAGAGGGTGTAAACCGTTTAAATGTAAAAAAATAAGGTATTGGGAATATAGATTAGGAAAAAATTTGAAAGAAAAATCTATCGAAGATTATGAGCCGAAAAATAAATATAAATTAGTGCCTATATCAGAAGAAAAAAACATTGAAGAAAAGAAACTACCGACATTTGAAGAATTTTTAAGGGAAAGGAGAAAATTAAATTGATAGAAGATTTAGAAAGACAAATCGCTTGGCAAAATATAAACACTTCGTCTGAAAAAGGAAAAATACTTACAGGTAAAGCAGTAGCAATAGAAGATGAAAGAATTAAACTTACACATGATGATGGAAAGATTTATAATGAAAATATAAGTTGTATTGTAATAAATTTTAAAAATATAAAAGTATTAATTCCAGCAAAGGAGTTGGGATGGAAAAAATATGATAAGAAGACAATTAGAAACTTAATTGGTTCAGAATTAAAGTTTGTAATATTAGACTCAGATAAGGTTACCAATACAGCAGTAGCGTCAAGAAAAACTGCTATGGAAAAAATAAGAAAAATAGAACTAAAAAAATACGAAGTAGGTGATGTAGTTTATGCAAAAGTTATTTCGATTTTTAACAAGTATTTAATAATTGAATGTTTAGGAATTGATATAAAAATGCAAGCATTTGATTTGGAATATGGATATGTAGCTAATTTAAATAATTTATATCAAATTGGAGATAAAGTAAAAGTAGTAATAAAAGAGATAGATGCTGAGAAAGATAAATTAAAAGTTTCGCATAAAGAAACTAAAGAAGATCCATATATAAATGTAAGAAAAAATTTTGTAGAAGGCGGAGAATATTTAGCTAAAGTAACTGGATTTTCAAATAATGGCGTATTTGCAAATCTAAGACAAGGAATAGATACTATGGCAACACTTCCAGTATGGCTAGAAAGACCACCTCTTCCAGGAGATATGATTATTGTTAAGGTAAAAAAGATAATTCCAGAAAAAAGAAAGATATATAGTTCAATATTAAAAATTGTTAGGAGGGAAGATTCGAATGACTAAAACTCAAAATAATATATTACAGTTTCTAAGCAAATTTAAATCTTCTACTGAAGAACAACTAAAATTATTTACTAAATGTTCTGAACAAGATATTAATTATTTAATTACAACAAACCTAATTGTAAAAGAAGAAAAGACTAAGTTGCTCCATCTAAAGATGAAAAAGGCAGATATTAGAACCGCAGTAGCTTTAGATGTAGTAAAAATGATTAAAGATAATATAAAATGCATTGAATATAGTAGGCATTTTCCTGTAATTTTTACGATAATAACAAAAAATAATTTGATTTGCGATATAGCAGTTGTAAGAAATATTGAACAAGATACTGTATTTAAAAAGCTAAAAACATATACGACAGCTGATAAAATAATAATAGTATTGGAAAGTAAAAAATATAATAAAGATTTATTAAACACCAATAAAGAAGTATTAATTTGCTCATATCCATTGCAAATAATAGATAAAATAAACTAAATTTTTTTCTCAGATTGTAAAATATAAATAAGAAACCTTATAATATAAAAATAAATATTTGTGAAAGGACGATGAAATATGGGAAGTATTATTATAGCAGTAATTTTGGCAGTTTCAATAACAATTTGGGCTTATGAAACCTATTATGAAAAACAAGAGAAAAAAGTAAATAGGGTATTAGCACCCAAAATTGAATTTCTAATACAGGAATCTAGTAGAAAAATAGCTATTAGAGAGAAAGAATTAAATAGAGAATTAACTAATAGTGAAAAAGATAAAATACTAGATGAATGTTATCAAGAAATATAAAGAGAGGATTATTCCTCTCTTAATTCTTTATTTAACTTTTTCTTTTAATAATTTTCCAGCTTTGAAAACTGGTGCTTTGCAAGCTGGTATTCTTATTTCTTGGTTAGTTTGTGGGTTATGTCCCTTTCTAGCAGCTCTAACTCTAACTTCAAAAGAGCCAAATCCTACTAGTTGTATTTTGTTACCTTTTGTTAGTTCCTCAGATATTGTTTCTGTTAAAGCATCTAAAAATTTTTCAGAAGATGCTTTTGATTTTTCAGTTTTTTTTGAAATAGCATTAATTAGTTCAGCTTTGTTCATTTTGTTACCTCCTTGTACAATTTACAGATAATTTAACAAAATAAATTTATAAAGTCAATATTTTATAGAAATATTGTCGATTATATGCTATAATGTTTATGAAAAAGAGGAGAAATAGATGAATTATAACCTAGATTTTAAGAAAGTTGATGATTTTTTACGACAAAAATTAAATGAAAATGGAAACATAATTATATGTACTTATTATGAAATCAACTTTAAATTAGATATTTCTGAAAATGATGAAAATAGTTTTTTGATATATGTAAGAGAAAAACTAGAAAATTTAGGTTATGATGTATATTTCACAAATTCAAAATATTTTTATGACAATCAAGAAAAGATAGTGAATACGAATGAAGCATTTGTAGCAATTAAATCAATATATTAATTATTCGCTTAATTGATAAATAAATTATAAAACTTAAATTATTTATGATTGGAGGAAAAATGACTAAACGAATATTAAAAATAGTTGTCATAATATTAGTGATAATCTCTTTAATTTCATTACCATATAATTTTATTAGATGGCTTAGAGATAGATATTATTTAAAAGTTGATGAAAGTAATTTTAGTGAAATAAATGAATTATTTGATGATGATGAGGAACTCCCAGAAGTAGCAGAAAAAATTGGATTTATGGGAGGGCTAGGTGATTGGTATTTAATTATACAATATAAAGGAGGCTTAGAAAACAGCACAATATATGATGATGATGAAAATGTTAAATTACGAAATTACATTATTCAAAATGGTTATAGTGAGGGAGATATTGCTAGAAATGAATTAATTGTTGCATTAATTATAATTGGAATTGCTATAGCTTATGGAGTTATAAAATTAATTACCTTGATAAAGAAGAAAAATAAAAGTCACGCAAACAAAACAAAATGCAAATTTGCATAGATAAACAATAAAATCAGGAGGTGTATATTAATGCTCATACTATATACAATTATGGGACTAATTATTTACATTTTCATTGTTTTTATAATTGGTAAGACAAATCTTAAAGAAAAAGTAAAAAAGTATTTTTTACTATTACTTTCAGCTATATATAATTTTTTTATTGGGTACATTGATACTTATGTGATTTTATTATTGTATGCTTTCTTTATCAACCAACCCAACGGTAGTGGATATGAAGTTCCAAAATTGGAAACAGGGTTTAATATGATTATTGGTATCGTGATATTAATAATATATTTACTTTTATTAATTCCAATAAATATTTATGCAAAGAAAAAAGGAAAGATTAATACTAAAATTTATATGATAACTAACGTAGTTGTAACATTAATAGGTATAATAGTTTTTTTGATACTATCTAATAAAAATCAGAAATTATTTTAACTTACTTTTTATGTTATTTTACAAAGTCTAATAGTAATTTATGTTTTGGAGTTAAAAATAGATGAAAAAGAAAAAATTAAAGATTGTTGTAATTATTGTAATCATAATAATTTTTTTATATTATATATATAGTTTTATTAGTGGGATTATATATAAAAATAAAATGAAAGAGATTAGTCAATATACCTCTAGCCAAATGATAGATTATACCTTAAATAATAATGAAAATGCAATTATATCAATAGCCGTATGTGATGAAAATGGTATAACTTACAATGTATATGGTGCAGAATATAATTTGAATTATGATTATGAGATAGGATCTATTAGT
>CAMMLF010000005.1 GCA_946497585.1 uncultured Clostridium sp. | reverse complement strand
AAAATCGAAGATTTTGCCTATATTTCAAGATAAAGTTACCTTAGGCAGCCCGAGCGAAGCTCGTGGCATGTGGCGAAGCCACTTTTCTTATTATTGGCAATTTTTTTGTCAATATTCAAGCGAATATTATTATATCACGCTTTTAGTATGAAAGTAAGGCAATTTTTAATAAATTTTGCATATAAAAGAAAAAGAATCCCATTTTAATAGGATTCTTCTTAAGAGTAACTCTTGCGATTTTCGAAAATCATTTATAATTTTCATTAAACTTTCTTCCAAAGTACATCTAAGCCATCGTCTTCAATAACTTTATCGTCAACTTTTCCTGTCTTTTTGTCTTTTTTGCCAGATTTAGTTTTTTTGTCTTTAGTAGTCTTAGCTGCTTCAACTTGAATTCTATCAAGCCAAATGAAGAACAAGAATGAAACAAAAATGAATATTTCATCAACTGCAATTGATACAGCGAATGGCATAATGTCTGCTGCATTGCTTACTGCTGATAATTCAATTGTGTGTCCTACTAATATTGCCAAAAAGACTAATAGTACTATACATGGAATTGTATTTTTCTTGTATTGTTGTGCTAAAAAAGCGCATAAAAGAACTAAAACAAGTGCTACTACAACATGTATTGGATTTGTAAAATTAATTATTGGCATAAATACTTCCTCCTTTGTTTTAATTTACTTTAATAATATAATATTCTTACTCGTTTTTCAATACTATTTATATTAAGTTTTTGTTACAATTGTGTTACAGCGTTACAATTCACAAATAGTTTATTAAAACGCTCCAATATATGTTTCGGAGCTTTTAGCGAGCAGAGCTGACTGAGAGCGCGATATACATAAGTCTTTAGCCTAGAAGCGCAGTCGGAGCGTGCGAGAGTTTTCGCGGATAGCGAAAACTCGAAGTAAATGCGGAGAAATGTATATTGGAGCGTTGTTGAAGAAATGAATCAGTGAAGTGTAACATTTATTTCAATTTTTCTTCAATAAAGTCTGCTAATTCTTTAGCTTTTTTAGTAATGTATTCTTGGTCTTCTCCTTCTATCATTACTCTAACAAGAGGTTCTGTTCCTGATGCTCTTATTAAAACTCTACCATTACCTGAAAATTCTTTTTCAAGTTCAGCCATTTTTTCTTTTATTTCAGGATTTTTGTCAAAATCATATTTTTTATCTGATGCTACTTTTGCGTTTATCAAAACTTGTGGATATATTTTTATTATTTTTGCAAGTTCAGATATACTCTTTTTCTCACTTAGAGCAACTTTTAAAAGCATTAATGATGTTAAAATGCCATCTCCAGTTGGGTTGTAATCTAAGAATATTATATGTCCTGATTGTTCTCCTCCAAGATTGTATCCATTTTGAAGCATATTTTCTAGTACATACCTATCCCCTACTTTTGTTGCTACAAAATTTATATTATTTTGCTCACAGTATTTTTTCATTCCAAGATTGCTCATAACAGTTGCGACAATAGTATCTTTTGCAAGCTTACCTTCTTTTTTCATCTTATTTGCAACTATTGCCATTATAATATCGCCATCAATTTCATTTCCGTTTTCATCTACTGCTAGGCATCTATCTCCATCGCCATCATATGCAATACCCAAGTTACATTTATTAGCCACAACAAACTTTTTAAGCATATCTAAATGTGTTGAACCACAATTTTCATTTATATTTGTTCCGTTTGGAGTGTTATTTAGTATGTAGTGCTTTATTCCAAGTGCTGTATATACTTTATCTGCAATTACTGATGTAGCTCCATTTGCTGTATCTATTGCAACTGTAAAGTTATCTTTGTCTAATTTTTCGAAATCGTCTTCAAATGTTTTTCGGAAGAAATATAAATATTCATCTAGTAAGTCTTCCCTATTTTCAGATACTCCTATTTTATTGCTTTCTGCAATTAATTCATTAATTTTATCTGAGTCAAGAACTTCTTCAATTTCTTCTTCTAAACTATCTGGAATTTTCATTCCTTTATTACTAAAATATTTAACTCCATTAAATTCAAATGTATTGTGAGAAGCTGAAATAACAACACTTGCATCTGCTTTTAATTTTTTAGTTAGATATGCAATTCCTGGTGTTGGTATAACTCCGACTAATTTTACATTTGCTCCATAGCTTAAAAATCCAGCTGTCATTGCACTTTCAATAAGTGTACCAGATATTCTTGTATCCCTTCCTATTAAAATTGTTGGAGTATGATTTGTATGTTTTGATAAAACATATGCTCCTGCCTTTGCAACTTTGTAAACTAACTCTGGTGTTAGCTCTGTATTTGCAATTCTTCTAATTCCGTCTGTTCCAAAATATTTCATAATTAATTTTGCACGCTTTTATACGCGTACGCTCCTTTCTGTAAATTTAATTTATATTATTTATAACGTCTACAATACATGTGGCTTACACATTTAAACATCAAAAACTTTAATATAATAAGGTTTAATATCTGTCAAAATATCTTTAACTAATAAAATACTTCCATCCTGAAGTGTAAATTTGATATTTGGGAATGTTTTTAGCATTTTTTCATCTGAGAAAACTTTATCTACAAATTCTTTTAGCCCAGGATTATTCTGGTAAATGTCTAGGTATTTTTCATAATAATCTTCTGCACCTTGTACCTCTAAATTATAGTTATATATTAATCTTGTTTCAAACATTTTTAAAGCAAAACTTGAAATTATAAAATCAAATGCCATAAATACCATAATAATTACTGTTAATACATGTAATACTTTTATCGGAATCTTTCCTAATGCTTTATCGACTGTCGGGTTAATTACCTTATTAAGGCAAATAGTCAAAATACCCCAAAATATTGAAAAGTAAACGCATACTCTACCATTGATATTTAGTGGAAAATTCGAATAATCCCACCATTTAATATTGAAAATTACTTCTCCAACCCAGCTTACAACATATTCAACTACAGAACCTATTATAAATCCGGCAATAAATAGAGTCCAATTATTTTTCTTTGCTGACTTAGGTATACAAAGTAAGCAAATTGCCCCTAACCCATAAATACAGCAAAATGGACCATATAGCATACTTTGTCTACTTTCAATAACTCCTTTTGTAAGCAATCCGTATAGTGTTTCAATTACATATCCCAAAATACTATATACTATAAAATATTCAAGTATTTGCCAAAATGAATAACCAAAAATACCTTTTTTAACTTTTTTAGATATCTTGTTTGATTCGTTTGTGTCTGAAGTATTTGTTTCATTTTTTGTTATTTTACTTTTTTGCATACTAAAATATATTCCTTTCAATTTCTGCATTTATATTGTTTTTTATTTTTTGATAATTATTTTATGTGCTCAAGTAAAGTGTTTTCTTGATAAACATTTGTTTATAATATTAATTTTCTTTAATATCTTTTCTATTGAATTTTCCTTTTATTGTGTTTATTATTCCCTTTATAAACTTCCAGTTATTTAGTAAGCTATAAAGGACTGCAATTACAAGTGATATTACATTAATTGTCCATAAAAGAACTGGATTATTACCTATTACAGGTATATATTTAGCATAATAAGCTAAGCAAATTATTGCTAGGAAAAGCATTGGTCCTTGCCATTTTAATTCTTTTAATTTTAAATATTTTTTCAATTTCTTTTTTCTGTAAAAATATACAATAAGGTTTGCGATTAATGTTGAAAAACAAGCTGCGTATATTTTTAACGAATTAACCAATAGTAAATCGATTACCAAATTTATAACTGCTGCAACTATTGTGGTTGTTCCCATTATTTTTGTATCTTTATATGCTGAAAATATACCGCCATAAAAGCTAGATAAATTTGAATAATATGTTGCAATCATAACAATTGGTATATAAACATATGCTTCGTCATATGCTTCATTAATAAAAATAGGAAATGCAAATGGCATAACTGCAATTAAACATATTGTTACTGCATATAGGAATCTTTTAGCATCGTGATATATGCTATTATAGTATTGATTTTTGTTGTCTTCTTTTACTATTTTGGCAGCTGATTCTTTCCATGCTGTATAAAAATATCCATAAAGAACATTTATTATATTTGGGAACTTGTTAGCCATAGCATATATACCATTAGCAGCTGAACTAACCATTTGTGTTAGTATTATTCTGTCGGACATATTGATAATGCTCCACGAGATACTGTTTGGTACTAATGGTATTGAATATTTTATCATATCCTTCATTAAAGGCTTGTCGATTTTTCCTATATATTTTGGAAGTTTTAAAATACCTAGTATAACAATTGCCGTAAAAGCGTTGGCTATGGTGTTTGCCCATAGCAAGCCTTCTGCGCCTGCATTAAGTGCTAATATAAACACGATATTAAGTATGATTGTAGATATTCCTAATATAAAGTTTGACACGGAATATAGCTTGATTTTGCCAAGACCTCTTGATAATGCATTGCTTAGTCCTATGAGTATATTTGATATTACAAATGTAATAATTGCTGTAATATACATAGCAGTATAATCAGTTCCAAAGCCCATAATTAATGCAGCAATAATTGTAAATAAGACTGTTCCAAAAAAAGTATAAATTATTGTTTGCGTAATAATTTTCTTTCTTTGCACTTTACTATCTGCATCAATCAGATATCTAAACATTGATTCTTCCATTAGTAAAGTGATTATTGGGCATAAGAAAACTGATAGAGTACATATAAAATCATAATTACCATATTCTGATGGGTCAAGCTGTGATGTGTATAAAGGTAATAGCAAATATGAAATTATTTGTGTACTCAATTTTCCTATTGCAATTATTATTGTATTTTTCATTAATTGTTTTTTCTGGTTCATTTTGCTCCTTTGTTTAATTATGCTTTCTAAATTTATTTTTGTGATTACTTATTTTTTAGTAGTCAACCTAATAATTTCATCATCTAAATGTTTTACAAAATTTGCATTATTACTTACAAATTCCTTAGGTTTAAAGTTGCTTGCTTCTTCTATTTTTCCGTTTAGTTTAGAAAAGTCTTCTAATGGTATTATATACCCATCTTTTGAAAATGTTTCTAATATTTGAAGTTGATGGTCGTTTACGTGCTCCCCATATTTTTTTAATCTTGGGGCAACTATCATAGTTTTATGTATGTTAAGCCCATAAATTATAGTTCCAACTCCAGCGTGTGTTATAACTATTCTTGCCTCTTTCATGTATTTATTAAACTCATCTTGCGATAAAAATTTATGTATTTCCATTTTATCTGATTGAAAATCTGTGCTTCCTGTTTGAGCAACTATTTTTTCATTTAAGTTTAATTTCTCTACTGCTTCTAAAAGCCTTGGAAAATGTTTATCTTGAGTTCCTAGTGTTACAAATATCAATTTTACCTCCAATAAAAATTGTTTTTATTATGTGTCCAACAATATAATGTTTTCGCATTTTCGGCGCGGGTCGCTACTCGCTCCAGCTTGAAAATGGAAAATCATTATATTGCTTGGACCTATTATTAATAAATCCATCCCCAGCAAACTGCTTTAGGATAAAGTTTTTTCATTTCTTCCCATTGTACCACAAAAGTATTTGCGATTGGATAAACTAGTCTTCCAGCTAGAGTTTTTGAGTTTCTATTTGCAAAAGTCTCAATCCAAATTACTTTACTACCAAAAAGTCTTGCAATATAGCACATAGCAACAGCTGTATGAGTTCCAGTTGTTACAACAACTTTTGGATGAAGTTTGAAATATAAATATAAACTTTTAAAAAAGTTAAATAATAATATGAAAAAGTATCTTATAGGCGTTTTTCTTGTACCATAAGCTAAGTAATGAACTTTGCCCGGATATTTTTCGGTCAAATCTTTATTAGATTCAGTTTTTTCTGTTACTAACGAATAATCATATTTTTCAAAATCAAGTTTTTGTAATTCGCTTAAATGTCCACCCATACTTGAAATAAACATTACTTTTGTCATTTTGTAAACCTTTCTTTTTTATTGTTTTATATTTAAAAAGCGACAATATATATTTTGTAGCTTTTAGTTTGCTTCTAAAAATTAACACAATATTACATCTTTTCTGGTACTTCTATTCCAAGTAAACCTAGTCCATTTGTTAAAACTATTTTTGTCATATATGTTACGTATAATCTAGCATCTTGTTCATCTTTATTATCACATAATATTTTATTAGAATTATAAAATGTAGAAAATTCTTGTGCCACATCAATTAAGTATCTAGAAATAATTGATGGCTCATTTTTCTCCATTGCGTCTAATAAAATGTTTTCAAAATTCTCAATAAGTTTTAGTAATTTAATACTACTGTCATCAGTAATTTTACTTAAATCTAATTTACTTGAATCAGGTATGTAGCCTGCTTTTTCAAGCACACTATTAGTTCTTACTGTCATATATTGAATATATGGACCAGTTTCGCCATTAAAATTTAAAGCTTCTTTCAAGTCAAACACTTGGTTCTTAGTTCTAGACTCAGCCAAATCCTCAAAAATAACTGCACCAACACCGACCTGTTTTGCAACTAAATCTTTGTTTTCTATATCTCTGTCTTGTATAATTTCTTTTGACTTAGAAATTGCTTCATCAAGCAAATCTTCAACCTTTACAAAATTTCCTTTTCTTGATGACATTTTTCCTTCTGGAAGCCTTATCATTCCATAGCTTACGTGTTCCAATCCATTAGTGTATTTTTCATCTAATCCAAGATATTTTGCAACTGCAAAAACTTGTTTAAAGTGTAAGCTTTGTTCTTCCCCAACTACATATAAGCATTTATCAAAATTATATGTTCTTGCTCTATACATAATTGCTGCTAAATCACGAGTAGCATATATTGAAGAACCATTTGCCTTTTGAATTATGCAAGGTGTATTTATTCCTACATCTTCTAGGTCAACTACTTTTGCTCCTTGTGATTCTACTAATTTGCCAGATTTCTCAAGTATATCTATAATCTCTTGCATTTTATCTGAATAGAATGCTTCTCCTTTTGTTGAATCGAATTTAACACCAAGTAAATCATAGATTTTATCAAATTCTTTAACACTTAAGTCTTTAAATTTATTCCATAAATCTGTACAATATGGGTCTCCATCTTCAAGTTTTTTGAATGTTTCTCTACATTCTTCTAAAACTTTTTCATCATCTTCACATAAAGCATTTATTCTTTTATAAATATCTGCAAGCTTGTCTATTGCATCTGTTGAAAAATCATATTCTCTTCCCCATCTTTTATATCCCTCAATTAACTTTGCAAATTGAGTACCATAGTCTCCAAGATGGTTAATGCCGATTGTATTAAATCCTAAATATTTATATAACTTATATAGTGAATTTCCTATTATAGTTGTTTTTAAATGACCAATATGAAATGGTTTTGCAATATTTGGTGAAGAATATTCTACAATAACAGTTTTTCCTTCACCTATGTTAGACTTTCCATAATCTTCTTTTTGTGAATCGAATTTTGAAATAACAGCTTTTACTAAGTTAGTCTTTGATACGTAAAAGTTCAAATATCCGCTAACAACATCTATTTTATCTATAATGTCTTTGTCTACTACAATATTTTCTTTTATATTATTTGCTATGTTTACTGGAGATTGCTTTAGTTCTTTTGCAAGCCTAAAACAAGGAAAAGCAAAATCTCCATTTGCTTCATCCTTTGGAATTTCAATGAAAGATTTTATTTCTTCTTGATTTATATTTGTTACTTTTGAAATAGCTTCTGCTATATATGATTTAAAATCCATGTTAACCCTCATTTCTATACGTTTTTTATAACCTTTTATATTATACACAAATTTGTGGAAGTTGTAAATATTTATGTGATTTCTTATTTTATCATTATATAAAATCTTTTATATTTATATAATTTTCTTTAATCTTTCATTTAATTCCCATAGTGCAGTTTTATTACTATCATATTCTAATTTTGACATTGATTCTTCGTAATTACACCACTGCATAGTTTCATGCTCATTAGACAGTTTTATTTGCCTATTACCTATATTTACAGCAAAACTGTACTCAGGAACAACGAAAATATCTTCTCCCCATGTAAATTCTCCTGTAACATTTGCAACTGGTATAGTTGTTTGTGAATCTAGTTTCATAAGTTCATCCTTTTTGATATGTATTCCAGTCTCTTCTTTTAATTCCCTTATTGCTGTTTGATATATATTTTCGTTGTCTTCTCCTCCACCTGAAACAAATTGCCATATCTTCTCTTTTTTTCTTAAAAAGATTCCATATAAAATTTCTTTTTTATCTATTCTATATAAAATTATTAAAGTTTGAAATGGTGCTCTCATAAAATTTTCACCTCTAACTTTTTAAAATATTTCATTTTAGTCCTTTTTTGTTTATATAATCGATTTTATAAAATCAACACATTCTGCATCAAAAGTATAATTCCTTCTCTTTATATCTTCCTCTGTTAACTCACAAATATATTTATTTAACTTTGGATCTATTTGAATTCTAGACAATCCATCATATTTTGAAGGTTTATCACTTACATTTGAAGTTAAAACAAATGTGTCTTCTTTAATTTCTTTTGCATATTCTTTTCCGTCTTTAATAATTACTAGTCCTGTGTAATAATAAGCTTCGCTCTTTCCTCCTACTTTCTTTAATGCTTCTACATAATATTTTAGTGTCTCTTCAATAGTTAATTCCTTTCCATTTATTCTGTGAACATATAAACCCGGCTGTTTTTCAAATTCTTTAATATATAATGCTGTATCTCCTGCTATAGTTGGTATATGTGCGACTTCATAATAGGCTTTCGCCTTTATCATAGCATTTTCTGTAACCGTTTTTCCACTTTCGTTTACTTTAATATTAATATTTAACTCTTTTGGTGAAATTATTTTGATATCTAACCCTTTTAATCGTTCTTTCATTGACTCAATTTTATACTTGTTTCCAGTTGCATATAGTAGTTCTTTCATATTAACCTCCTAAAAAATATCTTTATACCACCTAGCAAATTGGTCTTTTGCATCTCCCCAATACGAAGCTTCTTTTTCATAGTCTATTTCTCTTAATTCACTTAACGTCTTTGTTTCTCCATCAGGTATATAAAACTTATCATGCCAACGACCTAAATTGCCTCTTGCTTCATATGCAATTGTTCCTGTTCCACCACCAGAAAATACTACGGCTTTTTTACCCGGTTCACAAAATGCAAAGCAATGTTCTAATCTTGCTTTTCTATTTTTTTCGTTTTTAAAAAGCTCTAAAAATTTATCTATTCCAATTTGTTTATCAAAATAATGATTGTATGGTCCCGGTAAGCCTCCTAGTGCGTCTATGTATAACCCACTATCGGATTTTAATACAGGTTTATTTAATTTGTTTGCTGCATATTCAGCACTAAAAGCTGCAACTTTACTACAAGTCTCTGCTTGAATTTCTATTATCTCAAAATCAGGATTTACTATCTCTATGTTAAATCCATACTTTTTTTCAAAGAATTCATTCGCCTCATTTACTTTATTAGGGTTAGTAGTTAAATAAATTAATTTTTCCATTTTATTTATAACTCCTTTTCAATCTTTCATTTAATTCCCATAATTTTTTCTTTATAATCATCATAATTACCTAAATATGATTTTATATTACCATTTTTAAGTTCTATAATTTTATTTGCAAATTTATTTATGAAATATCTGTCATGACTAATAAATATTAAAGTTCCATCAAAATCTTCAAGTGCATCTTCTAACACTTCTTTAGTGGGTATGTCTATATGATTTGTAGGTTCATCAAATATTAATGTGTTAATTTTCTTTTGTAAAAGTTCTGCAAGCTTTACCCTCATTTTTTCTCCACCTGATAAATTTACTACTTTTTTAGTAACGTCTTCTTGATAAAATTGAAAACCTGCCAACACTTGTCTTGCTTTTTGTTCATTTAATTCAGCAGAATTACAAAAATACTCTAGCAAGTTTTGATTTGGCTTTGGAAATGTTATTATTTGAGGCAAATACCCTATTTTAACACTTGGTCCTATTTCTATTTTCCCATCAACAGGTAAATTTTGCTCTCCTAATATTGATTTTACTAATGTAGATTTTCCACTTCCATTAGCTCCAATTAATGCAACTCTTTCTCCTGCAAAAATATTCAAATTTATATTATCCAATATTTTTCTTCCGCCTGGAATTGTAACATCTAAATTTTCAATACTAATAATTTTTTTACTAGTTTTTCTTTCCTCTGCAAATTCAACATTTAATTTCTTAGGTATTTTAGGTTTAGAAATTGCCATCTCTTTTAATTTATCTATTTTTGTTTGCAATACATGAGCTCTATCACAAAGAGTTGAACTATTTGTTGCCATTCCTCTTTCAGCAAAATATTTCTTTTGCGCTTCTAGCTTCTTTATTAATTCTTGTTGGTCTTTATAACTTGCAACTTGTTTTTCAAAATCTCTTTGTTTTTCTTCTAAATATCCTGAATAATTAGAATTATATACCTTTCCAATTCCATTATCTAAATCTAGAATTTTATTTGACATTTTATCTAGAAAATATCTATCATGAGAGACTATTACTGATGAGCCTTTAAAAGATTTTATATATTTTTCTAGCCATTCTATTCTTTCTATGTCTAGATGGTTTGTCGGTTCATCTAATAAAAGCAAATCAGGTTTTATAATTAGTGCTTTAGCTAATTGTACTAAAGTTTTTTCTCCTCCGCTCAAATCATTGTAACTTTGATTTAATATTGAACTATCTATATTTAAACCTTCTACAACTGTATTGATATTTAAATCCATATCGTAACCGCCAGCCACAGAAAATCTTTCTAATAAATTACAGTACTTTTTTAATAATGAGTCATATTCTTTGCCTTGGATTTCTGATTCCATCTTTTTTTGTAACTCATTTAATTTCTTTTCCATATCTTTCAAATCAGCAAAAGCATCTTTTAATATTTCGTATACAATTCTATTATCTACAATACTTGAACCAGTTTGATCTAAGTATGCGACTTTTGCATCTTTTTTTATACTAACTTGTCCAGTATCTGGCTTTTCTAAGCCTACTATAATCTTAAGCAAAGTTGATTTGCCACAGCCATTAGGACCAACTATAGAAATTGATTCACCTTCATTTAATGAAAATGATACATTTTCAAATAATTGACCATAACCAAAATTTATTCCTAATTTATTTACATCTAATACTATCATATTAAGTCACTCCATTTACATACTAACATATTTTTTGTAATTTTAATAGTATTTTTACCATAAAAATTATGAATTTAACAATTTTTGCTAAACATTTGAAAAAGACAACGGTATGAAAAAATTCATTTTTATTGTTTAATATTGTTAATTTTATTATTAATATTATGTATGTGAGAAAACTTATTATATAACTCTACTTATTTTGCTAATGATTTTTTCTAAAGTATTGAATTTTACATAATGTTGACTATTAAAAAATTTTATGTTATAATATAATATATCCATTTATGGATTTTTTGAAATGTTCTTTGAAAATTGAAAAGGAGGTTTAAACTGTTTAGTCCAATAAATTATTAACAAATGGAGGTATTATAACATCATGAGTAAAAAGATTTTTATTGGAGGTGCATGGCCTTATGCAAACAATTCTTTGCATTTAGGTCATATTGCGGCACTTTTACCTGGTGATATTATTGCGAGATATTACCGCAAGACTGGGGCTTCAGTTCTCTATGTTTCCGGCACAGATTGTCATGGAACTCCTATTACTCTTCGAGCCAAAGAGCAAGGAATTTCTCCTGAAGAAATTGCTTTGTCTTATCATAAAGAGTTTTCGGAGTGTTTTAAGGCTCTGAATTTCTCGTATGATTCATATACTTTGACTCATAATGCTTTTCATGAAAAATTCGTCCAAGATACAATTTCTAAGCTAAATGCTAAAGGCGAATTCTATGAAAAAAGTGAGTTGCAGGACTACTGTGAACATTGTCAGCAATTTTTGTCTGACAGAGAGATTGAAGGAACTTGTCCTATTTGTGGAGGTCATGCTAAAGGCGATCAATGTGATGATTGTCTTGCAACTTTTGACGCAGATGAACTTATTGATAAAAAATGCAAGTATTGTGGTTCTCCGGTGTCTAAAAAGACCAATGTACATCTGTTTTGGAAATTGTCCAAATATCAGAATCAAATTGCGGAGTATGTCCAATCCCATGAACATCTTTGGCGTTTGAGTGCAATTAATGAATCAAAAAAATATCTTGCCAATGAAGGTTTGGTAGATCGAGCAATAACTCGAGAACTGAATTGGGGAATTGACATTCCAATTAAAGGATTTGAAACGAAAAAAGTGTATGTTTGGATTGATGCTGTTTTGGGTTATATCTCTGCTGGAAAGAAATTTTGCATTGAACATGGCTTGAATTGGGAAGATTTTTATAAAGATTCTCCCGACTTGGATTCTTACTATGTTCACGGAAAAGATAATATTCCTTTCCATACCATTATCTTCCCTGCGTTACTTCTTGCCTTAGACGAAAATTATCAATTGCCTAATCACATTGTTTCAAGTCAATTTCTTAACATTGCCAACGAAAAAATTTCTAAGAGTAAGGGAAATGGAATTGCTGTCAAAGATTTGTTAAAAGAATATTCTTCTGACAGTATTCGCTATTGTCTGACTTATCAGGCTCCTGAACTCAAAGATACAAACTTCACGACAGATATTCTTGAACAGCTCCATAACAAATGTTTGGCTGGAGAATACGGGAACTTCGTCAATCGTAATCTTGCGTTCATTGTAAAAAAATTCAATGGCATTATTCCTCAAGGTACTATTGACCCCGTCGTAATTTCTTTAATTGAGGAAACTTATAAAAAGGTTTCTTCTCTTATTGAAAAAGCTGAACTTAAGAGCGCCATTCAAGAGATTCAGCAAATTGTAAGATTTTCTAACAAGTACTACGATGAAAAGCAACCGTGGATTCAAATAAAGCAGGATGTTGAGGCTTTTAATAATACCACTGCAACTTGCATCGCTTTGATTGTAAATATCGCCAACTTGTATGAACCCTTTATCCCTAGTTCGTCTAATGAGGTTTACAAGTTCTTTGGAATTTCTAATCCTCACTGGGGATATATTTCAATTAATCCTGAGACCACTTTGAAGGATGTATCAATTCTCTTTTCAAAGATTGGTTAAGAGAACTGGGAAAATGGGAGAAAAAACACATGTTTATTCTCCCATTTTTCATTGTAAATATACTTCCGGCTTGTCGATAGTAACGAAGACTTTAGATATGTGGTAGACCAAACTCTCATCAAGATATAAAATCAATATGATTAGACACATTTTGTTTCATACCTCCAAGACAAGTATTTCTAGCTTTTAATTATATTATATTTTACAACTCTTATAATTCAAGTATTATATATGTATCTTTCATATTTTTACTAGATTTTTGCATTTTTTAGCCTATCTTTGCTTTTTTTAACATTTATATTGAAATTTATCTGAAACGATTCTAGCAAACAAAGGCTTTACATCAGCAATCTTTGTATTAGGGTTTATTATAACCTTTTGCCATATTCCCTTTTCAAGCCCTAAATATTCCCTTATTTTTCTTGATGAGTTTGGCATAAAAGGTTCATATAAATTTGATAAGTTTGCAATTAAATTTATGCAAGTATAAATTGTATCATTAAATTCTGCCTCATCATTATTTATTTGCTCCCAGGGTTTCCTTGAGTCGTAATATTTATTTCCTTCTTCAACCAAATGCATAATCACTAATGTTGCTTTCTTAAATTCTCCATTTTCTATATCATCTCCTGCTTCTTTATATGTTTTATCTATTTTCTTCTCAATCTCAGGATTCATTTGTCCATTTGGAACACAATCTAATCCTTTAAAATTTAATGTCCTATTCACTAAATTACCATACTTATTAGTGATTTCAGAATTATGAATTGTAACATACTCATTTATTGAAAAATTACTGTCCCTTTTTTCAGGTCCATTTGCAATTAAAAAGTATCGCAACGTGTCTACATCATAATCTTTTATCATATCATCAATTGTTATTCCATTTCCCTTAGATTTTGAAATTTTTTCATAATCTATATTCAAATACTCTGATGATATCATTACATCAGGAAGTTTATAATTATCATCCATAGCTATAAGTAATGCAGGTAATATAATACTGTGAAAAATTATATTATCTTTGCCATGAATCATATATATTTTACTTTCATCATTTTTCCAAAATTTTTTCCAATCTAATCCTTTTTCTGCACAATATTTTTGTGTCATTGTTATATATCCTAGCACTGCTTCAATCCATACATACATTTTTTTATTTTCATATCCAGGTATTGTCACATCAACTCCCCAGTCAAGATCTCTGGTAACTGCTCTATCTCTTAACCCTTCTTTTATATATTTTTCAGTTTCCCTTTTGGAATTTAACCTCCAATTATTTGAATTTTTATTAAAATATTCTTCTATTTGAGGTTGCAATTTTGACAATGCTAAATATAAATTTTTATTATCTCTTAAATGTACTTTCTCTCCACACTCTACACAAGTTGCTCCATCCAAGTCTTCTTCTGTTGGAATATATCCACAATCACATTGGTCTCCCTTACATTGCTTCCCACAAGAAGGACAAGTTAATGTTAGCTCTCTATCAGCCAAGAATCTGTTACAATGGTCGCAAAAGGGTTGTCTATCTGCTTTTTCGTAAATATATCCATTCTTATACATTCTTTCTAACATTTTTTGAACAGTTCTTTTATGACATTCATCTTCTGTTTTCCCATATAAATCATATGTAAAGCCAATGTTTTTAAAAGTTTTAACAAATTCATTATGGTATTCTTCTGCAATTTCTTTAGCAGTTCTACCTTCTTTTTTTGCTCTTTGAGTTATTGGCGTGCCATGACAATCTGTGCCTGAAACATATATAACATTATCACCATTTTCTCTATAATATCTTGCTAATACATCTCCGGGTAATAAAGCTGCCAAATGTCCTAAATGTAAAGAACTATTTGCATATGGCCAAGCTCCTCCAATAACTATATTTCTTTTTTCTAAATTATATATATTTTTTTTGTAAATACTTCCTTTTTTTGTCATTTTCACTTTCTTTAAATCCTCACTTTCTCTTTTAACTGATTCAAATTATTCAATAGTATTTATTATATAATAATTAAAACGTTTTTACAACATTTTTCTAATAATTACAATTTATTACCACCGTACATACTTACATTTACTCATTTTTTCTCTTATTCCTATGTTATTTTCCATATCACTTTTAAGGATTTTTTTCTTACTTTTTCACAACTTTTCTTTCAATATCAAAACAAAACTGAATATTACCATCTTCATTTATTATTATAAAATTATTCATTGTTTCACATTTCAAAAATGTAAATTCAAAAAGATTAATTAAAATAAGTAAGCATATCCTTTAATCGTTCATCTTTTTATGTATTATTTTAAACTTTTTTACCGTTTTTGCTTCCTCAAGAATTAGATATAGTTGTCTTATCACCTCTTATTTTATGTAATTTTGGTAAGTCATGTATCAATAGAAATAAAATAAATTTCAAATTCAAAGCTAATATCTTTGAATACTCATATTTTTTCATATTAATTTGCAATACATGTTCTTAAATTAAATTTATTACAATCTTTATGCTAATCCAAAAATACTTTTTTGTACAAATGCTTCACTACAGTCAAACTTATTTATATTCAATTTAAATTTTTACTTAAGTTCATAATATTTTTTATAATAATTCTACATATTTTTTAGTATTATATATTAAGTTTAAGAAAGTAAAGTTATCTATGCCTTCAGGCATATAGTCAATATATGTCATCTTATCCATTGCATTAATATCTTTTAATGTTAAAGTTCCCTTATTATCCAATTCCGTTAATAACTGTCTAGGAGAATATGCAGCAATCCTTATATCTCTTGCTCCTATACTTGTTAAAAAATTCAATGAGTCTAAAATATTTTCTTTTGATTGGCCTTTTATTCCCATCATCAATAGAGGTTTTATCTCAATATTATATTTATTAGCAAGTTTAAACATATTTTCTACTTTATTTCTATAATCTTCTAAATCATTAAATTTTTTCAATTCCCTATTTGCTCTTTCATCCAATGTCTCCACTCCTACTGCTAACTTTTTGCATCCAGCTTCAGCCATTTTTTCAATCATTTCTTCATTTTGTAATTTATCTGTTCTTGATGTTGTAACCCAAGTTGCATTTATTTTGTTATTTATTAACTCTTTACAAAAACTCATTACCCATTCCTCATCATATGTAAATGTAGGTGAAAATAATTTAAAATCACTTACTTTACTTACATTATTATTCATATACTGTACTAGCTCACCTATATTTTTTCTTCTATCATCTTTATCAAAAGTTTTTACAGCTAGACAAAATTTACAATTGTATGGACATCCTCTTGATGCTGAAATAGTCACTTCGTTATGTCTTAAACTTTTGTATAAATTTACATCTACTAATTTTGAATCTAAATCCGTAAAGGCCCATCCTGTAAAATTCTCTCCACTACATCTAGTAGCATCAATCCATTTATTTCTATCTTTATCTTTTATTGTTATTCCAGGAATGTTACCATCAGAAAAATTTTTTCCCTTTATAAAGTCTATATAATTACTAATAGCCACTTCCCAGTCTCCACTTTCAATTATTGCATTTAAATCCCCAAAATTCTTTTTTATAAAATTCGGGAACATTGGTATTGCATCTCCATAAATTAGCATTTTACTTTCTGGACAAATTTTTCTTATTAATGGTATTAATTTTAATAACGAATTAATTGTTTCTATTCTTGCCAAAAAGCATATTAAATCATATTTAGTTTTTGACACTTCTTCTAATACTTCTGCATGAGAAATTCTACTAGATAAGCAATCTAAAACTTTAACTTCATTTTCTTTTGATATATATGTAGCAATTTCAGCTAAATAAGTCCACCTTTTAGGCATTTTAGTATCTATTGGCATATAAAATGTTTCTTCTGCTTCTATAAATAATACTTTCATTTTTCTTTTACTCCCCTCTCTTTAATTTGTTAAAATCTTCTATTAATTTTTTATTTGCTTTTTCCCATTTTAGATTTGCCTCATATAGTATTGTTTTGAATCCACTATTTTTAGCAGATTCTATGTTACTTATTTCATCATCTATAAAAATACAACTCTTATCTTTAACACTTTGTTTTATTGAAGCAAAATATTCTTCTTTGTCTTTTCTTTTGGTTTTTTTTGTATTTATAGATATAAATATTTTTTCTTTATCGCAAACATTTAAAAAATCTTTATAAAAATTCTTTACAACCCAATATCCAATTTGACTTAAGTCTGAAATTATCCCAATTTCATAGTTATTTGTTAAATCTTTTTCTATATAATTCAACAATGTTGTATTTCTCTTTACTTTTACATTTCTAATTTTTTCTATTGTTTTAGCATCACTTATTTTTGCTATATTAAACAATTCTTTCCAAGTTTCATCTAAACTTATTTTACCAATAAAAGATTTATTTAATACCTCCGATGATAGTTTCTTAAATTCTTCTTTAAGCATGTTCACATTTCTGTTTTCAAAAATATCATCTAAAATCTTTCCATGTATTGGCTCCAATAATACATTTCCAATATCCCAAAGCAAAACACTCATTTCTAACACCTACTATATATTATAACTTTTTAATTTTCTTATTAATAATTCATTAAACTCTTTTCTATTTACAGAAATCCTAATCCATTCCCCATTAATTTCTGCATATGAATTTGATAATTCTCTTATATAGATACCATCTTTTTCTAATTTATCTGCTAATTCAACTGCTGTAATTCCTCTCTTTATCTTGCATATAATGAAATTAGTTATACTACTTTTTACTTCTAACCAATCAAATTTTCTTAATTCTTTTTCTAAATCTTTAACCATTTTATGAATATTACCCCTAGTATTTTTAACGAATTCTTCATCTTTTAAACAAATTGGGAAAATCACTTGTGACATTGTATTTAATGAATATGGTATTTGCCAATTTTTATATTTTTGAATAACATTTTTATTAGATATTAGTGCACCTACTCTTAGACCCGCAACACTAAATAATTTAGATAAAGAATATACTATTGATAAATTTTTTAATTCCTCAACATCTTTACTTAATGTTTCTTCAAAAAAATTATCATGTAATAGCAAATGTGATTCATCTATTATAAAATGGCAATTAGGATTATCCTTTATTATTTTATATAAATCTTTTTTATAAATATATGAAGATGTTGGATTATTTGGATTACATATAAACATCATTGTTGACTTTTTTGCTGCAATATTTATTTTTTCTAAATCATAATCCAAATTCTTATCCAATGTTATTTTTTGATATTTTCTCCCTAATACATCTAATCCCGCAGCATATCCCCAATATGTTGGAGCTATTATTGTAGCTCTTGAACTATCTAAAAATCTTGGTAATGCATATATAGCTTCAAGTGATCCATTTGCTATAGCAACATTATCAACTGATACTTTAAAGAAATCTGAAAGGTCTTTATTTATATCTATATTCTTGTAATCAGAATATACATTAATATATCCTGCACATTCTCTTAATGCATCTTGTACCTTTACTGAAGGTCCAAGTGGATTTGCATTCTCAGAAAAGTCATATCCTTCCATTTTAGGATATTCTTTTAAATTCATATTAATATCCTCAAAATTATTAGAATCTGCAATTAATATTGTCCTCTTTATCCATTCAGGATTACATTTATATTTTCCGTTACTTTTTAACATTTTTCCTTTTTTAGTCTGTTCATCAAAACATTCCGAAATTGTTCTTTTTAAATGTTCGCATAAATCTTTATATTCTCTTTTATATCCTAAAAAATCTTCACCTTCTACACCATTAAATTGATTTTTAAATAAATTTTCAAGAAATTCTTCTTTGCTTATAAACTCATTTCCTATATATGAAAACATTACTTGAATAAGTATTTCCCATGCTCTTTTTCTATACTTATTTAGCACCTTTTCATTCCCATATACAACAAATGAATTTGCTGTCAATACATATAGCAATAATCTATATTTAATAGTTTTTGATTTTAAATATTCTTCCGTTTTTTCTATTGGAGGTATATAAAATTTTCTTCTAAATATTTGAAAAGGAGGTTTCATCAAAACTTTTTCTATATCTAAAAAAGAATATATTACTTTATTTTCAAAAGGTACCTCGTTATCTATTTTCATACCATTTTCTATATGAAATTTTTTAGTTATTTCTCCTACTTTCTTAGCATCTTCTTCAGTATAATTATGCACAATTGTGCATAAATCCAAATCACTAGTTTCAACACCTTCTACTCCTGAACCATAAAGTATGACTATAGGTTCATCATCTGAAAATGTTTGTTTAATTAATTCTGCATATTCATTAACAAGCTTTTTTATTTTTTCACTTAACATATTTATATTTTTCTCCTTTTAATATATCCAATAAATCTTGCATATCTAATCCTGCATCAATTATTCCCTTAGGAGTAAATTTAGGATTTATTATTATTTTTTCTAAATTTTTATATTTTTTCTTCCATTTTATATTAGCTTCTTTACTATTAATTTGACAGTTTCCATTTAAATATTTTACTAAATTTTCTTTATTGGCACTTATAATGCCAGTTATATTATCTTCCTCTACTGGACTTATTGATACATTTTCATCAACATTGGCTATATAAACAAATAATTGCAAACATGAATATTTCTTTTTTTCGTTTATCTTTATATCATCTCTTAAAGGTAATCTATAATCCACTATATATAGTGGATTATACAATCCATTGAACTTTATTTTAGAATTTTCAGAATAATTTGTTACTATTGTTGTTTCTGTAATTTTAGGAAAATTCAGGTTTTCTATGTTTAGATTAACTTCCTCCTTTAATTCTCTTTTCAATGTCTTAAATATTTTCTCGTCTTTTTCTCTTGTTCCTCCTATTCCAGTAAATTTAATAATAGGAATCTTATCATTATTATATTTCCATGATTTTTCCTTAGCTAAAGCAAAATATATTTCATCGTCTTTTATTAACAAGACACTAGCTCCTTGATTTATTTGAAAGTCTGAATTACTATAATTTTCATAAAATTCATTTGCATACTCATCAATTGTTTTACTCAAGTTCAACACCCTCTATTCTTTCATTAATTATTTTTTTCATATATGTTATTAAATCATCCTGATCTTTTTCTGTTATATTATCATTTCCTGACATATATCTTAATGGATATAATATTTTTTCTTTGGAAATTTTACCATTATCATCATTTATTGAAAATTGATGTAAGAAAAATTTTCCTTCATCATCCATTATACTTTTTAATTCTTTGTTTAAATCATTTATTTCATCTATTGTTTTATTTTTAGGTACAAACATAAACATTACTGAATTAATATCAACATCATTTAATACAACAAATCCATTCTTTTTTAATTTATCAGCAAAAATTTTAGCCATATCATGTCTTCTTTCAATTATTTTTCCTATGTTCTCTATTCCTAAGTTTTTCATTACACACCATACTTTAAAAGAAATCCAACTTTTAGAACCAATAAATGGTGTTACTTGTCCAAATGCAAATGGCTCTTGCATTATTAAATCAGATGATGTTGTTATTAGCTTTAGCTTTTCACTATTTTTAATTAATAGTGCGCTTACAGTATAAGGAGTCATTAAAACTTTATGAGGATCCGTAGACACACTATCAAATTTTTCAATTCCTTTAATTTTATTTTTTAATTTTTTGCTAAATCCAAGTGAAAAACCATGACATGCATCTGCATGAAGCCAAATATTCTCATTATATTTTCTAACTATATTACTAACTTCTTCTAAATTTTCTACTGTCATACTTCTACTATCTCCAACATTAGCGATAACAGCCATTATATCTTCTGAATTTTCTTTAATCACTTTTTCTAATTCCACTAAATCATATTTATAATTAATGGTTGGAACCTCTATTACATTATCCCCACATCCAATCCACATTAAGCTACTCTTTATACTATAATGTCCTATTCCTTTAGGTATTACTACTTTAAACTTTTCTGGATTTCTAACTCCATTTTTCATTGTATTTTTTATGTGATTCTCTCTTGCTAATAACATAGCTATTGAATTACTTCCTGTTCCTCCGATATGTAATTATTCCACCAACATCCCATATATCTTTAATATTAGGATTATTCTTGTAGCCAACAATACTTCTTAGCCATTGTATAACAGCAATTTCTAAATAAGTACCTATTGGTGCACAAAAGCTAGAATTTATTAAGTTCTGTTGTAAAAAATCCGTTAATACTGCTCCTGCTATTCCCGCAACCGAATTTCCAGTATCAGGAAATCCCATGAATTTCGTTGATGAAAAATTAGTGCAATATGGTAATATTTTGTTTTCTATTATTTTTAGTATTTCTTCCATATTTTCGCCTTTAATCGGCAAATCACATAATTCTCTCTGTATTTTTGAAAAATCAACTTTTTGTTTCGCAACCTCATCTTCTAATTTAAAATTTACACCTAATTTTATAATTTGTTCAAATAACTTTTCTGCAGATTCTTTATTCTCATTATTTAATATTTCTTTATTCATTCTATTCACCTTTATTACAATAACATTCTTTTTTATTCATAAAACACATTGGATCTTTACCTAGTAAGTTCTTATATTTTATATACGCATCTGTTCTACATCCTCCACAAATTGAATTGTATTGGCATTTGGAACTGCTTTCTCTTAAAGATTTTATTTCTTCAGAACTATTTAAAATATCTATTAATTTTTTTTCTTTTATATTTCCTATAGTTAATCCTGCATATCCTAATAATGGACAAGGACTAACATTTCCTTCATGATCAATTCCAATCCATTCAATACCAGCACTGCATCCCCAATATCTTTTTAGTCCATTTTTATCTGACTTACTTATCGCATTGCATGTTTGTAAATTTGGAATTAACGAATCCTGTTGTTCTACATCTTTTTTCATATAATCTGGTAATACATTAATATTAGTTTTTCTTTTAGAATTTAAAAGAATTGAATACAATGGATCCTCGACTCTTATTCTTACATCAGGCATACTAATAGCAATTTCTAATATTTCACTTAATACTTTCTTATTCTCATCAACTGTTAATGTTAAATACGTATTATTTTTTCCTCTTCCCATAGGTCTGAATCTCTTAAAATTAATTACATCTGCTTGCATAGATCTAGCTAATTCAACAAACTCTTTTATATATTCTTTATTGTAATTTGTAATTGTCATATCAATAGTTATATAAATTCCTTGTTGTTTTAGCCTTTTTGCTGCCAATTTTACTTTTTTTATAATGTCAATTCCTCCTCTAAAAGAATCTTCTTTTTCTGGTATAGGATTGCATATACTCATCGAAACACAATTCATTCCGACTTCTTTTAATCTTTTAGCATTTTCTTCTGTGATAAATAAACCATTCGTACACATTGAAAGTTCTTTCTTAGCAATTTTTCTAGCTTCTTCTAAATATTCAAATAGGTTTGGGCACATAAATGGCTCTCCTCCAGAAATAAAAATCATATCTGGATTTATTGTTTTTATCGAACTAGTCATTTGTTTAATTTCTTCCCTAGAAAGAACTTTTGTATTTCTAAATTTTTCTCCTGAGTCTGGATAGCAATGCTTACATTTTAGATTACAATCATTATTTATAATCCATGAAACAGCTGCAATGTAATTTAACATAAAAACCTCCTAAAAATTATATTTTGAATATAGAATACAAAAAAGAACAAAGTAAAAAACTCTGTTCTTTAAATTACAGAAAATAAGTAAAAGGATTTTAATTTTTTTAAGTTGATATCATAACTCAAAAATTTTAACCTCATTTCCCTTCCTCCCTTACTTCTTTTAATATATATTATTATAGCATATATATTATATCTTGTAAAGCCTAGCAAATATTTAAGTTTCGAGATCTTTTAAAAATTTAGAAAAAAGTTATCCACATAATTATTGCATTTCTGTTAAAATGAAGAAAAAAACTCTTTTGTTTGGTATAATATAATTAACGATCAAAAACTTTTACTAAACAAAAATATGGAGGTTTTTTATGAGTTATTTTACCACAAACACTTATCAATTGAAAAGAGAAATTGTTAATTTTTCTAAAAAACCGTTACTGTTTAATACTTTTTTGAATAAAATCAGCTAAAAGCCTACAGCTGTAATA